>JBFZCQ010000166.1:0-6060 GCA_041307905.1 Methylotenera sp. | reverse complement strand
TATGCAAATCAACAAAATCAAGTTAGCACTTGGCTTAGTTGCAGGTATGACATTGGCAGCGCCAATGGTAGCCTCAGCAGCTGCAGATCAAGAAGCGGCTATGAAAGACGCGAACAACTGGGCTCACCCACGTGGTCAGCACAACAACCAAGGCTACAGCGCTTTGGCACAAGTTAACAAAGGTAATGTAAAAAACCTTAAAGCAGCATGGACATTCGCAACCGGTGTAAACCGTGGTCACGAAGGTTCTCCAGTTGTTGTTGGCAACATGATGTATGTACATACAGCATTCCCAAACAACGTATACGCACTTGACCTGAACGACAATCAAAAAATCGTATGGTCATACTTCCCAAAACAAGACCCATCAGTACAAGCAGTATTGTGCTGTGACAACGTTTCACGTGGTCTTGGTTTCGGCGACGGTAAAATCTACCTGCAACAAAACGACGGTAACCTGGTTGCTTTAGACGCTAAAACCGGTGCTAAAATCTGGTCTGTACTAAACACAGATCCAAAAGTTGGTGCGACAAACACTAACGCACCACACGTGATCAAAGACAAAGTATTGACCGGTTGTTCAGGTGCTGAATTCGGCGTACGTTGCTTCCTGGCAGCTTACAACGCTAAAGACGGTTCATTGGCATGGAAAGCCTACTCAACAGGCCCAGATGCTGAAATGCTGATCGGTGAAGGCTTCAACAAAGACACACCTGAGTACAGTGCATTGTCAGTTTACCAAGACGTAAACGGCGGCAACAAAATGGGTGGTTCTTTCAAAAAGATTCCTAACGACCAACTGAAAATTGGCGAAAAAGAATTAGGTACACGTACCTGGTTGAAACCACAAGCAGTTAAAGATGGCTGGCAACATGGTGGTGGTTCTACATGGGGCTGGTGGCCGTATGATGCACGTACAAACCTGGTTTACTACGGAACAGGTAACCCATCAGTTTGGAACCCGGACGTACGTCCAGGCGACAACAAATGGTCAATGACTGTATTTGCACGTGATGTTGATACAGGTATGGCTAAATGGGGTATGCAAATGACTCCACATGACGAGTGGGACTACGACGGCATCAACGAAGTAATCTTGTTCGACAAAGGTGGCAAAACATACGCATGGCACCATGACCGTAACGGTTTTGCTTACACATGGAATGCACACACAGGCAAATTGCAAGCTGCTGAAAAAGTGCACCCATTCGTAAACTGGGCAACTGATGTTGACATGAAAACTGGTGTACCAAACAAATTGGCATCAGCTTCTACTCACCAAGACTACAATGCTAAAGGCATCTGCCCAGCTGCATTGGGTACAAAAGACCAACAACCAGCTGCTTACTCACCAAAAACTGGTTTAGTTTACTCTCCACTGAACCACGTATGTATGACATACGAGCCAGTTGAGTCTAAATATGTTGCAGGTCAACCATGGGTTGGTGCTACTTTGACTATGTTTCCTGGTCCTGACGGCGTAATGGGTGGCTTTGCTGCTTATGATCCAATGACCAACAAAAAAGTTTGGTACAACAAAGAGAAATTCTCAGCATGGGGTGGTGCTTTAACAACTGCTTCTGACTTAGTGTTCTACGGTACATTGGATCGTTGGTTCAAAGCTGTTGATGCTAAATCAGGTAAAGAACTCTGGAAATTCCAAGTGGGTTCAGGCGTGATTGGTAATGCATTCACATACGGTCACAAAGGTAAACAACACGTTGGCGTGCTATCAGGTATCGGTGGCTGGGCTGGTGTAGCGATGAACCTTGGTATGACTAACGACACAGACGCACTTGGTGCTGCTGGTGGTTACAAAGAATTGACTAAATACAACGCAGCTCCTGGCGGCGGTGCATTGACAGTGTTTGCTCTGTAATTAATTGTTGAAAAACAAATAATTATTAGTTAATAACTAGTTAATTCTAAATAAAAACACCCCGACTCGTCGGGGTGTTTTTTTATTTAATATATTAAATGTATGTTAAAAATATCATCATATCCGCCAAGTCTATTCAGTAATTAGTTACAATAAGCAGTTGGGTTTGAATGTATTAGAAAGCGTTTAATTGTTTAGAACTTTTTGATTGCATTAATACTCTATCAAGTTGATCGGTTACATTTCGACCGTATATAGACAATTAAGGAATAATGAATGTTAAAAAATATCAGGTTATTAGGATTAACAATCTGTCTGGCGGTGGCAACTAGTGTTCAGGCTGAAGAGGTATACACACAAAGCCGTACCGGAGAACCGCAGCGTGTTGATGATGGTACAGAGTTTAAAGTCTGTGCCGATCAGGACAATTTGCCTTACTCCAATAATAAAATGGAAGGCTTCGAGAATAAAATCGCAGAAGTTCTAGCCAAAGATTTAGGTAAAAAACTCACCTATCAATTCTGGTATGACCGTATGGGTTTTTACCGCAATACAATTAATGCAAAAAAATGCGATGTAATCATGGGTACAACGCCTGACAATGACGCCTTAAGAACTTCTAAGCCTTATTATCGTTCAGGACATGTATTTATCTATAAAAAAGATAGCGGCTTGAACATAACAAATTGGGATAGTCCTGATTTGAAAAAATCTACCATCGGTATTGTAGGCCAGAGTCCTGCAACGATTCCGTTAAATGATCATGGTTTGATGGCTAATGCCAGACCTTATCGTATGCAGCGTGATTTAAATTTACCGCCTAGTTATCTTGTAGATGATGTGATTAAGGGTGATATTGATGTTGCTGTAGTCTGGGGTCCAATTGGTGGATATTTCGCTAAACAATCTAAAGTACCTCTGGAAGTTGTAGTGATACCTGAATATGAACATGAAAATGTTAAAGGTAAAGAATTCTGGAATATCTCTATTGGTGTACGTAAAGCTGACAAAGAGCGTATTGCTTTAATTCAGGGTGCTCTAGATAGAAATAAAGATAAAATTCAGCAGATTCTTGATGAATACGGCATTCCAACAGTACCAGTGGTTGAGGGTGACAGCATTATGAAGACTTATCGTAAAGGTAAAGATGTATCAAAAGAAAACCGCGGTGACGCAATTCCAAAAACAGAGTAAAATAACGAACTTATTCGTGTTGAAGCGTCAACCGAACTATTAATAACTACGTTAAATGAACACACGTCCTAAAATGCGCCAGCATGTAAGTACGTAGCTAAATTCATTACATTAGGAGATAACATGTTAGGCAATAAATCAATTAAAGCAGCGTTGTTGGTTACAATGCTTGGTTTAGTAGGTATGACTTTATCTACGCAAGCTAGCGCAGCTTGTAATTTAGTTAAAACAACAGACGGCAGCCCACTAGGCGTTAAAGCCGCTGACACTGATACGCCAGAAGCGAAACAGTTTCTTGAAACATGTGTAAATCCATACACGAAAAAATTCGTAGCTGATAAAGAAGCTGCTAAAGCTGGTAAAAAGAAATTTGGTTATTATTCATGTACGCAATGTCATGGCCCTAATGCAGGTGGTCAGGTAGCTGTATCAATTACCGATAACACATGGCAATATGCTAAGCACGTATCTGATAAAGGTTTATTCGAAACTATCGCTGGTGGTTCTAATGGTGGTATGTTTGCTTGGCACCAACAATTAGGTAATCCAGAAAACCTGAACACAGACGATATCTTGAAAATTGTTGGCTGGTTACGTTCTGAGTACAAGGGTGGTGGTGAGACACCTTGGTTGAAATAGTAGGTTTTCAGCAAAAGTTGATAAAAACTTGAGTCAAAAGCAAAAGTTTTAATACAGTTACATACTGTAACAATATAGAAGGCTACTGTATAATTACAGTAGCCTTTTTTATGTGATGTACTGACTTTGTGGGGGAAATTTTAATCCACGCTTGGAACGTTACATCACTTATTTTATTAAGTGGAGATTGAGATGGGAAAGTCAAAATTCGGTTTGGCCTTAGTACTGGTTTTATTGGCTTTAAGTGCATGCGGTAAAAAAGACTCTAGTACTGCAGGTACAGACGCTTCAGATAGCGGCGCTACTGCAATTCAGTTTCTAACTACACAAGATGATAAGCCTTTAGTCATTGACGCGAAACTGTTCGATACGCCAGCTGCTAAAGAGTTTTTAGCTACAGGTAAAAATCCTTATATCGGTAATGCAGAAGCTGTTGCAAAAGGCAAGAAAATATTTCAGCTATATTCATGTACACAATGTCATGGTGCTGACGCTAAAGGTCAAGTCGGCCCAGGTTTGATTGGCCCAACATTCAAGTATCCAAAAAATGCGACAAACAAAGGTATGTTTGAAACCATCTGGCATGGTACTAACGGCGGTATGGGTGCAAAAGGTGTTGGTTTAATGGATACTACAGATCCGAAAAATGGTATTACACCTGATGAGCTGTTGAAAGTGATTGCCTGGACTCGTAGTATGGGTGGCGTTACCGGTAACGAATAATATTGTAGTGATAGCTAAACGCGCTTACTCTTACCAAGTAAGCGCGTTTTTGTTTTATGATGATAAAAAAATTATTATTGATTGGGATGCCTGTGAGCAGTAAAGAGCAAAAAAACTTGCACCATGTGGTAATTGTAGGTGGTGGCGCAGGTGGTCTTGAGCTTGCAACAAAGCTTGGGGATACATTAGGCCGTCGTGGCAAGGCAATAATTACCTTAATTGATAAATCTAAAACGCATGTATGGAAACCATTGCTACATGAAATCGCTGCAGGCAGCATGAATCCTGAACGGCATGAATTGGTTTATTTAGCACAGGCACACTGGCATTATTTTAATTTTCGGCTTGGTAGCATGGATGCCCTGGATAGAGCCAAACAAGAAATATCAATAGCTCCACATTATGACGAGGATGGTAATGAGGTTATACCCCGTCGAATATTTAAATATGATACGTTGATCATTGCTGTAGGCAGTACAACAAACGACTTTGGTATCAAAGGTGCCCGTGAACATTCTATTGCATTAGATACACAAGATCAGGCTGAGAAATTTCACCGTCGTTTACATAATGCGCTATTACGCGCACAAACACAGATCGAACCCGTGCAAGCAGGTCAGTTAGAAGTTGTAATAGTTGGTGCAGGTGCTACTGGCGTTGAACTGTCAGCCGAGTTGCATAACACGACGCGTGAGCTCGCAGAATATGGTCTGGATAAAATAAACCCTGATCGTGATGTAAGAATTTCACTGATCGAGGCGAGTGACCGTGTGTTGCCGGCTTTGCCGCCTAAGTTGTCAAATTCAGTGGATTTGGAGCTCAGAAAATTGCGTGTACATCTTTATACAGGTGAGCGAGTTACTGAAGTGACCAGCAAGGGTGTTCAAACACACAGCGGCCGTTTTATTCCTTCTGAACTCGTGGTTTGGGCGGCCGGTATTAAGGCGCCCGACTTTCTACGCGAGATAGACGGCCTAGAAACAAATCGCATTAACCAGCTTGTTGTTAAACGCAATCTGCAGACAACTTTAGACCCAAATATCTTTGCGTTTGGTGACTGTGCGGAATGTCCTTGGGTCGGGCATGACGGTGCGACTGTACCACCACGTGCGCAGGCTGCGCATCAGCAGGCATCTATGTTGATTAAAACAGTTAAATGTAGAATTGCCGGTAAAAAGAATCTACCTGAGTTCACCTATAGGGATTATGGCTCATTAGTAAACTTGGGCGCTTATACCACAGTAGGTAATTTGATGGGGGCATTATCCGGGGGCAGCCTGTTTATTGAGGGCTTAATTGCACGTACCATGTACCGGTCTTTATATAAATTGCATTTGATGGCGCTGCATGGTTTCTGGTCAACTGCATTGCAGACTTTAGCCCGCATTATTACGCGTCGCACAGAAGCACACGTAAAGTTACACTAAGTAAAAAATACCAATTTAAGTACACCGACTGCATTATAAATATCACAGTCTGATATATTATAGCTACCGTTTTATCAGATTGCGCGTAAAACCTTGTCATTTATGGCGAGGATATAAGCGCAAGGTTTTGACTAAATTTGACAAGTAAACATTGCATGATAATTTGTCATGCATGAAACGCCTGCAAGCCTACAAATT
>JBFZCQ010000165.1:0-3831 GCA_041307905.1 Methylotenera sp. | reverse complement strand
CATGTGGAGCATCTACCCGACACAGATACAGGCAATTGTCGATGCCATGAAACCGAATTTCGACGAGGTAGCTGATGCAGCCAACATTCTTCTGGCTGCCCAGCAAGCGGACTGGGGGCCGATTCAATATGCGGGCGAACTGCATGATCGCGCAACTTATCGTTATTTTTGGGAAGTATTGCAGAAAGCCAAGGTCACAGGCGTTGCGATTTCCGAACAAGCAAATTCATCATTTTTTAGCTGATTATCATGACTAAACTAAGCTCCGCAGGCGCACGTTTCCGTGCCGCAGTAAACGCTGAAAAGCCGCTGCAAATCATCGGCGCCATCAATGCTTATCACGCACTGCTGGCAACACAAACCGGCTATAAAGCCTTGTACCTTTCCGGTGGCGGCGTTGCTGCCGGCTCATTGGGCATGCCGGATCTCGGCATTTCCACACTGGAAGATGTGCTGATTGATGTACGCCGCATCACCGAAGTGACTGAAACTCCACTGCTGGTTGATATAGACACTGGCTTCGGCGGAGCTTTCAACATTGCGCGCAGCGTCAGAAACGTGATCAAGGCAGGTGCTGCGGCCGTGCATATTGAAGACCAGGTGCAGACCAAACGCTGTGGCCACCGGCCGAACAAAGCGATTGTGAGCCAGTCGGAAATGGTAGACCGCATTAAAGCCGCTGTAGATGCGAAAACCGACCCGGATTTTGTAATCATGGCGCGTACCGATGCGTTGGCGGTTGAAGGTCTACAATCCGCGATTGACCGCGCCTGTGCATGTGTCGAGGCAGGCGCTGACATGATATTCCCGGAAGCGATCACTGAGCTTGGCATGTATAAGCAATTTGTAGCAGCAGTAAAAGTGCCAGTTTTAGCCAATATTACTGAATTTGGCTCAACGCCTTTATTCACAGTTGACGAGTTACGCAGCGCCGATGTGAGCATGGTGTTGTACCCGCTATCAGCTTTCCGCGCCATGAATCAGGCCGCGCTCAAAGTTTACGAGGCCGTGCGCAAGGATGGCACACAAGCCAATGTGTTAACCCTCATGCAAACACGTGCCGAACTTTACGAGCACCTAAATTACCACAGCTACGAACAAAAACTGGATGCATTATTTAAGGGAGAGAAATAGCATGACAATTACCACGCCACCATCTCACACTGATGCACCCAAAAAGAAAAAAGGCGTAGCACTGGCAGGCGTTGCCGCTGGTACCACAGCAATATGTACCGTAGGCCACACCGGTAATGATCTTCATTACCGCGGCTATGACATTATTGAATTGGCAAAGCACGCCACGTTTGAAGAAGTCGCCTATTTGCTTATCCACGGTGAATTACCTACGCAGGCACAGCTCACGGCTTACCACCAGAAACTTAAAAAACTGCGCGGCCTGCCAGATGCGTTGAAAAAGGTACTGGAACATATCCCTGCTAACGCACACCCGATGGACGTGATGCGCACCGGCTGCTCAATGCTGGGTACACTGGAGCCGGAAGCCGCTGACCGCAACATTGAAGCAGCAAAGGATTTGGGCGACCGCCTCATTGCCTGCTTTGGCTCGATTCTGATTTACTGGTATCACTTCAGCCACAATGGCAAACGCATTGAAGTAGAGTCAGACGAAGACTCAATCGCCGCGCATTTTTTGTATCTGCTGCATGGCAAAAAACCGTCTGATCTGCACATTAGTGCCATGAATACTTCGCTCGTGCTATATGCCGAGCATGAGTTCAATGCGTCAACCTTTACCGCACGTGTGGTGGCAGGTACTTTATCCGATATGTACTCGTGTATCACCGGTGCGATTGGTGCGCTGCGCGGCCCTAAACACGGTGGCGCAAATGAAGCCGCAATGGAAATTATCGAGCGCTACAAAAATGCGGATGAAGCAGAAGCCGACATCATGCAGCGCATGGCGCGCAAGGAAATCATCATCGGTTTCGGCCATCCGGTTTACACGATTGCCGATCCAAGAAATGAATCCATCAAGGCTGTAAGCCGCAAGCTATGTGAAGACAGCGGCACAATGACCTTATTTGATGTTTCCGACCGCATTGAAACCACAATGTGGCGCGAGAAAAAAATGTTTCCGAATCTAGACTGGTACAGCGCATCAAGCTACCACATGATGGGCATTCCTACCGGCATGTTCACACCGATCTTTGTGATCTCGCGCACCACAGGCTGGGTTGCCCACGTGATTGAGCAGCGCATTGATAACAAGATCATTCGCCCGAATGCAGAATACACCGGACCCGAAAATCGCCCATATGTGCCGCTAAGTCAGCGTTAATAGCAATATAGCTAATTTAAAACTTTTTATATTCAAGAGCCAAACTATGTCATCTCATATTTCTAATGTGCGCCCCGCACCTGACCAAGTCCTCGTCGACATCGCCAACTATGTCGCCGATTATGAAATCAAAAGTGATGAAGCTTTTGATACCGCCCGCAACTGCCTGATGGATACACTGGGCTGCGGCTTTGAAGCGCTGGATTACCCAGCCTGCACCAAATTATTAGGGCCGGTGATTGCCGGCACAGTTGTGCCGAACGGCGCAAAGGTACCGGGCACTTCGTACCAGCTTGACCCTATCCTTGCCGCATTCAACATCGGCGCCATGATCCGCTGGCTGGACTTTAACGACACCTGGCTAGCTGCGGAATGGGGTCACCCATCTGACAACCTCGGCGGCATTCTGGCTGTGGCAGACTACATCTCACGCAAAAATATAGCAGAAAGCAAAGCGCCCCTGACTGTTAAAGATGTACTCACAGCCATGATCAAGGCGCATGAAATTCAAGGTGTGCTGGCACTGGAAAACAGCTTTAACCGCGTAGGCCTTGACCACGTGATTCTGGTCAAAATAGCCTCTACCGCTGTTGTGACTAAACTGCTAGGCGGCAATAAAGAAGACATTATCAATGCGGTTTCCAACGCGTTTGTTGATGGCCAAAGCCTGCGTACCTATCGCCACAGCCCGAATACAGGCTCACGTAAATCATGGGCGGCAGGCGACGCGACCTCGCGCGCAGTACGCCTGGCATGGATGACGATGCAAGGCGAAATGGGTTACCCATCAGCGCTTACGGCGAAAACGTGGGGGTTTTATGACGTGCTGTTTAAAAGCAATGCGTTCAAATTCCAGCGCGCTTATGGTTCTTACGTGATGGAGCAGGTGCTGTTCAAGATTTCATTCCCGGCAGAATTCCACGCACAAACTGCTGTGGAATGTGCGCTGCAGCTGAATAAAAAAATTGGCAGCCGCTTACAGACCCTAGAACAGATTGCAGCAATCGATAAGATTGTCATCACTACCCATGAGTCCGCAATCCGTATCATCGACAAAACCGGCCCGCTCGACAATCCGGCAGACCGTGACCACTGTATTCAATATATGTCCGCCATTGGCCTGCTGAAAGGCAACCTGACCGCGCAGGATTATGAAGATGAAGCCGCAGCCGACCCACGCATCGATGCAATCCGAGCCAAAATGGTATGTGTAGAAAAAGCAGAGTACACCCGTGATTACCTGGACCCGGAAAAACTCTCGATTGCCAACGCGATTCAGTTGTTCTTCAAAGACGGCAGCAGCTCTGAAAGCATCGCTGTGGAATACCCGATCGGCCATAGACGCCGCCGCGGTGAAGGCATCCCGGAACTAGTCAAAAAATTCAAAATCAATCTGGCGCGCCGCTTCGATGCGAAAAAACAAGCCGACATTCTGGCTTTGTGTTTAGAGCAAAAAACGCTGGAAGCCATGCCGGTGAATCAGTTTGTGGATATGCTCACAGTCTAGGGGGACCGTAGATCGGAAGAGCACA
>JBFZCQ010000164.1:0-2675 GCA_041307905.1 Methylotenera sp. | reverse complement strand
TTGGTGTATTAGCAGCATTTAAACTTGCTTTGGCCGGTTTAGTAGGTGCTGTGGGTCGTGCGGCTTTTGGTTTATCGGGAGGCAAAGGAGCTGGCGTTGCAGGTTCAATTGCAGCTACCGGAGCAACAATATTAGGTACAAGCTACTTAGAAAAAAGAGTAGATGAAATAAAGAATAAAATAGAATCTGGTGAACTCTCTGGAAAACCAGAAATGACAACAACAGACAAAGTTGTTGCCGGCGGTACGGCCGCTGCTGCCGGTTATCTCGGCGTCAAAGGCGTACAAAATGTTGTTCAAGCTAGTAAAACTACAGCTACAGCTATATTAGATGCTAGGACACAGTCTCCTGGCCAACTTGCTAAATCTACTCCTAAAACAAAATGGGGTAAATTTTTAGTATTTGTTGCAAAACGTGATCGATTGCTTTGGGGCAAAGTTGCTAGCAAATTGGCAGTAGCCGGCACATTGGCCGTAGTTCCTGTTGCTGGCTGGATTGCAGCTGGATTTCAATTAGGATTCAGTGTTTTGACAATGTATCAGCTTTGGGAATTATGGAGAGAATTTAACGATTTAAAAGAACCAGATGTAGATATAGAAGATGACCAAGCACCAACACTCTTTAATGCAGCTAAACTTCAATCATCAAAGGTTGGAAAAATGTCAGCCACAGGTAGCGGTGCAGGCGGATTTGTTGGAGGATACGAAGACACAGCGCCTGCTTCGGGCGCTCCTGCAGGAGCAGGAGCAGGAGCAGGATCAGTAACATCAAGTTCATCTGGACAATCCAGTAATAGAAGGTTATTGGATATTATTGCTGGTGGTGAAAGTGGTTCAATGGGATATGACGCTGCAAATAAAGGTAAAGCTGGCGATATGCCTGGAGGATATCCAGGTTTATCTAAAATGACTGTGAATGAAGTTATGCGTTTGCAGTCAGAAGGTAAAGTTTTTGCAACAGGACGATATCAAATAATTCCAACAACTTTAGCCGGATTAATGACTGGTGCTTACGGAAATACTGGTGTTAAAGGTGGTGATTTGTATGATGATTCAACGCAAGACAAATTAGGTACAGCACTAATTAATAAAAGGTTAAAACAAGGTGGGTCTGACCCAATACAGCAACAATTTGCTTTATCACAAGAATTTGCAGCCATATCAAATCCATATACAGGATTATCCTATTATGATAAAGTTGGGAACAATAAGGCATCAATTGGAACACAAACAATCCAAGCTGCATTAACTGGTACAGGCGCAGCATCACCAACAGTTAATGCGGCTGCCCAAGGAAATGTTGTAAATTTAGCAAAGTTTAATGCGGATTGGGAATCAGCGATGGGATCAACATCGCAATCCGGCCAAGTGATTACTGCTAGTGCTAACGATGGCAATGCAGGCGAAGCACAAGCAAAACTAGCAGTACAATCAGGTCAAGTTGCTAGGCTTGCTAGACCCGCTTCTATGGTATCAGATTCATCTACGGCTTTAGCTGATGCTAGAGCTGCATTTGCAACCAATCCTATCATCATAAATTCTCCTACAGGAAAAATGCCTGCATCACCGATGGCACAAAATTCTCAACAATCACAATACACTGCACCATCGGTTGTTGATTCTGTGTATATGGAATATTTAGTTAGGCGGGCGACCGGCTAACAAATAAAAAACCCCGCACATGGCGGGGTTTAGTTAAAGACAAAAAGATTTATTAATTGTCTTCAGCGAGAGACTTGAAGAAATCTAAATCGTCATCTACACCAGCAGAGGCCTTACTCAATACTTCATCTGTAGCTTTTGAATTAACAAAAGATGGAGTATCAGAGTCTTCATCGATAGAGGATTTTGCCTTAATAGCGCCACCCTCAAAACCTAGAACTTTATCCAATCGACCTTTAAGTTGGTCATAAGGTTTAAAGTTTTTAGCATCAAGAAACTCTTTCAGAGAATATTCTTTCTTCCAAAGTTCCTCAAGTTTATCGTCATCACCACCAAAGAGTGCTTCAGGCGAATCAAATTCAGACTTATCATAGTTACGATAGCCTTCAACATTACGAATCTTCAACTTGAAGTTTGCACCTTCCCAAAGATCAAATGGATTAACTGGTTTCTCATCAGGAAACTCAGGATTCATTGTCTCTGAAATCTTATCGAAAATCTTTTTACCAAATTTAAACAATCGGATTTGACCTTCGTTTTCAGGATGCTTAGGATCAGAAATGATTAGAACGTTAGCATAGTAAGACAACTTACGCTTTTGCTTACGAACAATTTCTTTGTTTGCTTCAATGCCTGAATTCCACAAAACAGAATTGTGTTCGCAAACAGGACATGCTTGACTGAGAGTAGTTAAGCAGTTATCAATCAACCAGCCACCAGGACCTTGAAAACCGTGATTGAATAGGCGTACCCAAGGAAGTGCATCGTCACCATCAACGGCAGGTGCAGGCAAGAAACGGATAATGGCCATGCCATTACCAGACTTATCTACTTCTGGTTGCCAGAAACGTGTATCATCTTTGGATCCTGCTTCAGCAGGTGCAGTTGTGGCTTGAACAGCCTTTGTGAGTTTTTCAAACGAACTTTTATTACGCTTGAGATTAGCAAATGAACTCATATTATTTCCTTCTTTCGTATAAACGGAGTATGTTAAGTATAAACGGATTATCCACA
>JBFZCQ010000163.1:0-4244 GCA_041307905.1 Methylotenera sp. | reverse complement strand
TTGTCTCCGTTGCATTCATGATCTGCAGGCGATACACATTCTCCAGCATACCACCATCAGCCAACCGTGCCATCACGCCGCGGTCACGCACCACATCCACCCGGAACGAATCGCGCATGAGCAGGCTCGTGAACAAGGCAACCACAATAGCACCCAGAATTGCGGTGTAGATCAGTACGCGCGGCCTTAAAATACGATGCAGCATCTGTGAGCGATCCCAGCCCATATTCATTGCATGCTGAGTCGAGTATTTCACCAAACCGCGTTCATAACCCATCTTGTCCATCACCGTGTCACATACATCGGCACAGGCACCGCAGCCGATACACTCGTATTGCAGACCCTTGCGGATATCAATACCGGTCGGACAAACCTGCACACACAGGCTGCAGTCGATACAGGCGCCTTGCTTGCTCTTATCCATATCGGCTTTGAGTGAGGCTTTACCGCGTGGCTCACCGCGTTTCTCGTCATAAGTCACGATCAAAGTATCATCATCAAACATCGCACTCTGGAAACGTGCATAAGGACACATGTATTTACATACCTGTTCACGCATGAAACCGGCATTGCCGTAAGTGGCAAAACCATAGAAGCCGATCCAGAATGTCTCCCATGGGCCTAACCCCAGATTCACCACCGCACTGCCCAAATCGCGTATCGGTGAGAAGTAACCGACAAAGGTAAAGCCGGTCCACAGCGCAAATGCGATCCAGGCAAAATGCTTGCCGCCTTTTTTAAGCAGTTTCTTCACTGACATCGGCGCATCGTCCAGCTTCATGCGTGCCGCACGGTCGCCTTCAATTTTAGCTTCTATCCACAGAAATATTTCTGTGTAGACGGTTTGCGGACAGGTGTAACCACACCATAAACGCCCGGCAATCGCGGTAAACAGGAACAGCGAGAGGGCGGAGATAATCAGAATGCATGTCAAATAGATCAGGTCTTGCGGGTAGAGCACCAGATTAAAGATATAAAAGCGGCGCGCTTCCAAGTCGAATAACAGCGCCTGACGCTGTCCCCATTCCAGCCAGGGGATACCGTAAAAAACGAGCTGGGTCAGCCATATCATGACCCAGCGCCATTTGGTAAAGAGCCCGAATGTGCTGCGGGGATAGATCTTATCTGCCGCAGCGTACAAATTAATTATCATCGCCTCATTTGTTGCGTTTGATGCACCATTTGCTACATTCGAGTTCTTTGTACTGCTCATTTTTTATAACTCAACTATTTAGTTTCGTTGTTAGATAAACCCCATACGTAGGCAGTTAACACATGAATTTGCTCAGGTGAGAATTTGGTGCCTTGTGCCGGCATTTGATTAACTTTGCCCTCGTTGATGCGTTTGATAATAGCTTCTTCACCAGCACCGTGCAGCCAGATGTTATCAGCTAAGTTAGGTGCACCCATAGATTGGTTACCTGTGCCATCAGCACCGTGACAAGCTGCACATACTGCAAACTTTTCTTTGCCTGCTGCTGCACGTGTAGCATCATGATCGCTGTTAGAAAGGCTTAGCACATAATGCGCAACGTTTTTAACGTCATCTTCTGTACCAACAGCAGCTGCCATTGGCGGCATCATGCCTACGCGACCATTCGTGAGTGTTTCAGCGATTTTCGCAGGGTCACCGCCATAAATCCAATCTTTGTCAGCCAGATTAGGAAAGCCGCGGCTACCATGTGCATCTGAACCATGGCACTGTGCGCAGTTATTCATAAAGATACGCTCGCCGATGGCTTTTGCTTCTGGATTAGTTGCTAACTCTTCAACTGGCATCGCAGCAAATTTTGCATAAAGTGGTGCAATCGTTTTATTGGCTGCCTCCATCTCTTGTTCATATTGCTTCACTTGTGTCCAGCCCAATTTGCCGGCATAAGAACCAATTGCCGGGTAAGCTGCAAAGTAGAACAGTGAAAATACGATGGTGATAATAAACATCCACACCCACCAGCGTGGAAGAGGGTTGTTCATCTCACGCAGGGTTTCATCCCATACGTGACCATTGGTGTTGTCGCCATTTGGGCTGGTTGCCTTGATCTTGCTGGTCAGCCACAACAGTAAAGCGCAGCCGATAACGCCACCCACTGATATGACAGTGATGAAGATCGGCCAAAAACTACTGGTAAAGTCGCTCATTTTATTTTCCTCTAAACTTCTTGCTGAAGTTTTAACTAGTTTTATTTGGTCTTGTAAGCTTTAGTCATCAGTAAAAGGCAGATTCGCCGCATCTTTAAAATCAGATGTTTCGCGGCGTTTCCAAACCCAAACCATGATGCCAACAAATACCGCAAAGCTGGCAATGGTTGCAAGAATGCGAAGTGTATTGATATCCATCATGGTCTCCTTAGCTATTTCAAGTGTGTGCCGAGAACTTGCAGGTAGGCAATGATTGCATCCAGCTCGGTCTTACCGGTAGCTTCAGCTTCTGCACCAGCAATTTGCTCATCGGTATAAGGCACACCAACTGCACGCAATGCACGCATATTAGGCGCCAGTGATTTTGCATCTACCGGTGTATTTTCCAGCCATGGGTAAGCCGGCATGATAGATTCCGGCACCAAGTCACGAGGATTGATCATGTGAATGCGTTGCCATTCATCACTGTATTTGCCGCCAACACGGTGCAGGTCAGGTCCTGTACGTTTACTACCCCACTGGAATGGGTGATCGTAAACGAATTCACCAGCAACTGAGTAGTGACCGTAACGCAGTGTTTCTGCACGGAATGGGCGGATCATCTGTGAGTGGCAGTTGTAGCAGCCTTCACGAATGTAGATATCACGCCCAGCCAGTTGCACTGGTGTGTAAGGCTGTAGGCCAGTAATAGGCTCGGTGGTTGATTTTTGGAAGAACAGTGGAACGATTTCCACCAGACCACCAAAAGCGACCACTACCAGAATCAGCACAATCATCAGAAAGTTGCTGGTCTCGATTTTTTCATGGCTGAAGCCAGTTTTTTTATCTTGATTTGACATGATGATTTCCCTTAAGCGTGAGCTGCAACTGGTGGAATAGTAGCAACGGCTGCCTTACCACTTTGTGCAGTTTTAATAACGTTCCACAACATGATAATCATGCCGCCGAGGTAGAGCAGGCCACCTAGCACACGAATGATGTAGTACGGTTGTTTAGCTTTAACGCTTTCTACAAAGGTATAGGTCAATGTCCCGTCAGCGTTGATAGCACGCCACATTAAACCTTCCATCACGCCTGAAATCCACAATGCTGCGATGTATAGAACGATACCTACCGTCGCCATCCAGAAATGTAGTTCAATAGCTTTGATGCTATGCATTTGTTTCTGGCCAAACAGACGTGGCACCATGTAGTAGAGTGAACCCATTGAAACCAGGCCAACCCAGCCTAATGCGCCTGAGTGTACGTGACCAACAGTCCAGTCAGTGTAGTGTGATAGTGAGTTAACAGTTTTAATCGCCATCATCGGGCCTTCAAACGTACTCATACCGTAGAAAGACAATGAAACGATCAGGAAACGTAAGACAGGGTCTGTACGCAGTTTGTGCCATGCGCCTGACAAAGTCATCATACCGTTGATCATGCCGCCCCAGCTTGGTGCTAACAGAATCAATGAGAAAGCCATACCTAAAGATTGTGTCCAGTCAGGTAAAGCTGTGTAGTGCAGATGGTGAGGACCCGCCCACATGTAAGTGAAAATCAAAGCCCAGAAGTGAACGATAGACAAGCTGTATGAGTAAACCGGACGGTCCGCTTGTTTTGGAACAAAGTAGTACATCATGCCCAAGAAACCCGCAGTCAGGAAGAAACCCACAGCGTTGTGACCATACCACCATTGCACCATCGCATCTTGTACACCAGCGTATGCTGAGTATGAGTGCATGAAACTAGCCGGCATTGCAGCACTGTTAACAATGTGCAGAAGCGCTACCGCGATAATGAAAGCACCCAGAAACCAGTTGGCTACATAGATATGCTTAACGCGGCGGATACCGATCGTACCGAAAAACACAATCGCATAAGATACCCAAACTACCGCAATCAGCAAGTCAATTGGCCATTCCAGCTCAGCGTACTCTTTACCTTGTGTGTAACCCAATGGTAGTGAGATCGCAGCTGCAACGATAACAGCCTGCCAGCCCCAGAAGGTAAAGGTGGCAAGTTTAGGCATAAACAGCGCGGTATGGCAGGTGCGCTGAACGATATAATAGGACGTTGCAAACAATGTACAGCCGCCAAATGCAAAAATAACTGCATTGGTATGT
>JBFZCQ010000162.1:0-3413 GCA_041307905.1 Methylotenera sp. | reverse complement strand
GATGTGGGTGCCATTACTGGCGCGACTACAAAATTTGAAGAAATTAGCCCGGTTGTTGCAGAATTACAGCAAGTTAAATGTGTTGCTGTGACCGAGCCGGCAGCATGTCCGCGCTATGCCGGTCGATTAGTGAACGGCATTAACGCAAAAGCGCCAACGCCTGCCTGGATGGTTAAACGTCTTGAGCGTAGCGGCTTACGTAGTATCAGTGCTGTAGTCGATATTACCAATTATGTGTTGCTGTCATTAGGACAGCCTATGCATGCATTTGATGCTGCCAAGTTGAACGGCGATATCAATGTGCGTTTTGCAAAAGCCGGTGAGACACTTGCGTTGTTAAACGACAATACCATTGAATTAAAAGCAGATGATCTGGTGATTGCAGACGCGCAGTGTGCTGTCGCCTTAGCAGGTATTATGGGTGGGAAGCCTACATCAGTAAGTGATGAAACTACTGATGTATTCCTGGAAAGTGCATTTTTTGTGCCTTCGGTGATTGCCGGTAAAGCGCGTCGACTGGGTTTGAGCACTGACTCATCCTATCGTTTTGAACGTGGCGTTGATTTTGGTAATACACGCAATGCACTTGAATATGCAACAGCATTGATTTTGCAGATTTGTGGTGGTATAGCTGGTGCAGTGACTGAGGTTGTTGGCAGCTTGCCGTTACGCCAGCCGGTGCATTTAAGAATGTCACGATTGGTTTCTGTTTTAGGTATACCTTTTAAGCAGGAAAAAGTTGCGCAGTTGCTGACTCAGCTTGGCTTTTCATACACAAGTGCTGGTGAAGTGTTTACCGTAGCGCCGCCGAGCTATCGTTTTGACATTACTATTGAAGAAGATTTAATTGAAGAAGTTGCGCGCTTGCATGGTTACGATCATATTCCGGCAACACCGCCTGTAGCAGCTTTGACCATGCTGCCTGCACCTGAGCATCAACTGCATTTGAATCCAGTGCGTGATACCTTAGTGGCGGCGGGTTATCAGGAAGTAGTGACTTACAGCTTCGTTGATGAAAGCTGGGAGCGTGATTTGCTAGGTAACCATGCGCCGATCAAGCTTAAAAATCCGATTGCAAGCAATCTAAGTGTAATGCGCACCAGTTTATGGGGCGGTTTGCTGGATACACTTTGCTATAACCTGAACCGCAAGCAGGATCGTGCGTTTTTGTTTGAAATTGGCGCTGTGTTCCATCAGGTTGATGGTGTGTATCAAGAGACTGCGCGTATTTCTGGCTTGGCTTATGGTAGCGCTAAACCTGAGCAGTGGGCTGCCATCAATGCCGATATTGATTTCTTTGATGTAAAAGCCAATGTTAACGCGTTAATCGGTAAAGAATGCAGCTATGAAAAAGCTGAACACAGTGCCCTGCATCCAGGTCAATCATCACACATTCTATTAAATGGCCAAGCAATCGGTTGGTTAGGTAAGTTGCATCCTAAATGGCAACAGCATTATAATCTTCCGAAAAGTACCTACCTCTTTGAATTGGACACAAGTGCAGTGCTGAGTCGACAGTTGCCAGCGTATCAGGAAGTGTCGAAACTATTGCCAGTGCGTCGTGATATTGCGATTGTACTGGATGAAAATATTGCTGTTGAAACGGTATTAAGTGCGATCAGAAAAGCAAGCATTCCGCTGGTTCTGGATGTTGCGCTATTTGATTTATATCAGGGTAAAGGTATCGCGGATAACAAAAAAAGCCTTGCATTATCAGTACTTATGCACGATACTCAAAAAACTTTGACAGATAGTGATGCCGATACAGTCATGACTAATTTGCTGCAATTGATGGCAAATAATTTTGATGCGGTACTCAGAAATTAATCAAATGAAATTGATAAAAAATCTTAATTAATCTTATTTAAGATTTTTAGATATTAATTAAAAAATACTGTTGTCAGAGTTGTTTGAATTTAAATAAAAATCAGAGTTTGCGACTGCAGATTCTATAAGTAAAAATTTAAACATAAAAAAATCGTTTATTGCTTTGAAAAATGGGAGTGTAGTATGACTTTAACAAAAGCTGAACTTGCTGATTTACTATATGAGCAAGTTGGGTTGAATAAACGTGAAGCCAAGGATATGGTTGAAGCATTTTTCGAAGAAGTGCGAATCGCGTTAGAAGCGGGTGATAGTGTTAAGTTATCAGGTTTCGGTAATTTTGAATTACGCAAAAAATCTGAACGACCAGGCCGTAATCCAAAAACTGGTGAGGAAATACCAATTACTGCACGTCGCGTTGTGACTTTTCACGCAAGCCAGAAGTTAAAAAGTAAAGTGGACGAAAACTTCGCCAGTTAGTTGCAGTTACTAAGCTTATGTGATTAAGTAATCGTTTTAAAAGTAGTTTTGATGTTCTCCTAATTTATTCGTAAGCATGTGAGAAAGTCGTAAGTATGATTGATCAATCCGCCAAGGTACAATTACCACCTATACCAGCAAAACGTTATTTTACTATTGGTGAAGTCAGCGAATTGTGTGGCGTAAAACCTCATGTGCTGAGATATTGGGAACAGGAGTTTACACAACTCAAACCGGTTAAACGTCGTGGTAACCGTCGTTACTATCAGCATCACGAAGTTTTGTTGATACGCCGTATTCGTGAGTTGTTGTATGAACAAGGTTTCACTATCAGTGGCGCACGCCATCGTCTTGATGACGGTGACTTTAAAAATGCTGGTAATAAATCAGAGAAAAATGCAAATGGCAAAGATTTAGCACATGCATCGACACAGCATGATTCAGAACTACCTCAATCAGGTTCTGGGCAACCTAATTTTGATTTTGCATCGGTTAAAACAGAGCTACGTTCAATCTTGAATTTGTTGCGCACAGATCTGCGAATATCATAAGCGTTTTACCATTTATTTTTTACCCCGGATTTATGCCAGCTTAGCTTTGCGCTATAATGATTGCTTGTTGCATTAAGGTGCAGCAACGGTTCGGGGCGTAGCGCAGCCTGGTAGCGTACTTGCATGGGGTGCAAGGGGTCGAGTGTTCGAATCACTCCGTCCCGACCAATAAAATCAATGAGTTGCAAAAAATAGAAACCAGCTTAATGCTGGTTTTTTTGTTTTATGCCCCACATATGCCCCTACGATAGGTTCTGTTTAATTGTTGAACGTAAGAGTTCTGAGTCTGTTAGCCGATTGTAATAAATTATATCTTCAGCAATGTCATCGATTCAGTTGCAGATAGAGCCCTCAGCTAGTATCGTGACATAATGAATTAGATGGCTGGTTGACGGTCAATTGACAGTAACCTAGCAATGATGAACATATTTATCTACTTGAGCGTAAAACACCGTCATTCATGGCGGTGATATAAGCGTAAGGTTTTAGCTAAATTTGACATCACAATTAAATTTGCTAATTTGAACCTATATGAGCACAGCACCTAACATCCACATC
>JBFZCQ010000161.1:0-3668 GCA_041307905.1 Methylotenera sp. | reverse complement strand
AGCTCAAAATAGGTTTAACTAATTAAATTCAAATTATGGCTAATCCCGCTCACGAAAATAATACCGTACTTAAACCTGAGGTTGCAAAACCAAAATTGCCCCCCATGTTCAAAGTAATGCTTCTAAACGACGATTACACGCCGATGGAGTTTGTTGTGGAAACGATAGAACTTTTTTTTAACAAAAGCCGTGAACAAGCAACGCAAATTATGCTCAAAGTACATATAGAGGGCGTAGGCGTGTGCGGCATTTACCCGCAGGATATTGCAGAAACGAAAATGAATCAGGTAATGAACCATGCAATGGAAGCGCAGCATCCGCTGCAATGCATCATTGAAGTAGCATGAATATAAAAGAAAGTCAGGTATTGTAATGATAGCGCAAGAGTTGGAAGTAAGTTTGCATATGGCCTTTATGGACGCCAGACAAAAGCGCCATGAGCTCATCACGGTTGAGCATCTGCTACTAGCGATGATTGACAACCCGACTGCAGCTGAAGTCTTGCGCGCATGCGGTGCTAAACTGGAAGTACTGCGCACCGAACTCAATCAATATATCGAAGAGCATACGCCAACCGTCATGGGTCAGGATGATGTAGACACTCAGCCGACGCTAGGCTTTCAGCGCGTTATACAGCGTGCCATGCTGCATGTACAGTCTTCAGGCAAAAAAGAAGTTACTGGTGCTAATATTCTGGTAGCAATTTATGGTGAAAAAGACTCTCATGCTGTTTTCTTCCTCCACCAGCAAGGAATAACACGTCTGGATGTTGTAAATTTCATCTCTCACGGCGTCTCAAAAGTTGGTGAAGCTGCAAAACCTGAGGGCGGAGAACCAGAAGCCGATATCGAAGCAGCACCGAATGGCGCATTGGAAAACTATACAGTTAACCTGAATGTGCAGGTAGCCGCAGGCAAAATTGACCCGTTAATTGGTCGTGCATCTGAGCTGGAACGCGTAGTACAGACATTGTGCCGCCGCCGTAAAAACAACCCGCTGCTAGTGGGCGAAGCCGGCGTTGGTAAAACTGCCATCGCAGAGGGCTTGGCACGCCGTATTGTTGAAAAAGATATTCCTGACGTGCTTGCCAATGCAGTGGTTTACTCGCTCGACATGGGCGCCCTGCTCGCAGGCACTAAATATCGCGGTGACTTTGAGCAGCGCCTGAAAGCAGTCATGAAACAGCTGGAAGAAAAGCCGGATTCAATTCTGTTTATCGATGAAATTCACACACTGATTGGTGCCGGCTCTGCCAGTGGCGGTACGCTTGATGCCAGCAACCTGTTGAAACCGGCGCTTTCAAACGGCTCTCTCAGATGCATAGGCGCGACGACTTATCAGGAGTATCGCGGCATTTTTGAAAAAGACCACGCATTGTCACGCCGCTTCCAGAAAATTGATGTGGTAGAGCCCAGTGTTGCCGAAACAGTAGAAATACTGAAGGGCCTAAAATCACGCTTTGAATCGCATCATAGTGTTAAATATACAGCAAGTGCACTTACTACTGCGGCTGAGCTTTCCGCCAAATATATTAATGACCGTCACTTACCTGATAAAGCCATCGACGTGATTGATGAGGCCGGCGCTGCACAGCGGATATTGCCAAAATCCAAACAGAAAAAGGTGATCGGCAATAAAGAGATCGAAGACATTATTGCCAAAATTGCACGCATCCCGCCCAAGAACATCTCAACAGATGACCGCAACGCACTTAAAACACTGGAACGCGATTTGAAAGCTGTTGTATTCGGTCAGGATAAAGCGATTGAGACGCTGTCTTCTGCAGTAAAAATGGCACGCAGCGGTCTCGGCCAGAATAACAAACCGATTGGCAGTTTCCTGTTCAGCGGCCCTACCGGTGTAGGTAAAACTGAAGTGGCAAAACAACTAGCCTATATCATGGGCATTGAGCTTATTCGATTTGATATGAGTGAGTACATGGAGCGCCATGCAGTTTCACGTTTAATCGGTGCACCTCCCGGCTATGTAGGTTTTGAACAGGGCGGTCTCATGACCGAAGCCATTACCAAACACCCTTACTGTGTTCTGCTGCTAGATGAAATTGAAAAAGCGCATCCCGATATTTTCAATATCCTGCTACAAGTAATGGACAATGGCACACTGACGGATAATAACGGCCGTAAAGCAGACTTCAGAAATGTAACGATCATCATGACCACCAACGCCGGTGCCGAAAACCTGTCCAAGTCCAGTATGGGCTTTATGGACTCGAAACAAGCCGGTGATGAGCAGGCCGATATCAAACGTTTATTCTCACCCGAGTTCCGTAACCGCCTGGATGCGATTGTTTCATTCTCTGCATTGTCACCGGATATTATTATCCGCGTGGTGGATAAATTCCTGATCCAACTGGAAGACCAATTGCATGAGAAAAAAGTCGAAGCTACCTTCAGCGACAAACTAAAAGCGTATTTAGGTAAAAAAGGCTTCGATCCACTCATGGGCGCACGTCCAATGGCAAGGCTGATTCAGGACACTATTCGCAAAGCACTGGCTGACGAACTGTTATTCGGCAAACTAGCTAATGGTGGCAGTGTACACGTAGATATTGACGATAAAGACGAAGTTAAACTCATATTTGCATCAAGTAAATCCAGCGAAAATATCGACACGGCAACAACAGTAGATTAACTACGCGCCAAATTGGCTATAGGCGTGCTGTTAAGCCAAAGCTGAGTTTTACTTAATATGTACGGACAATACGCCTATGGTCATCGTAACTGCTACTACATTTCAGGTACCGATTGAAATCTGTGCAACGCTGGCATTTGCACTTTCCGGCCTGATTGCAGGTGCCAGAAAAAAACTCGATGCATTCGGTGTATTTGTCGTAACTGGCGTTGCTGCTTTTGGCGGCGGCACCCTGCGGGATGTGTTGCTTGATAGGCGACCATTCTTCTGGGTAGACCACGCAAACTGGCTATGGTTAATGCTGTTGCTTTGCGTGTTTGCAATGATCTTTATGCGCAACCGGCATATACAGCTAACAGAACGCGCAATTCTGATTCCTGACGCCCTGGGACTGGGCCTGTATGCTGCGTTAGGTACTCAAATTGCACTTGGTCTGCACATGCCGGTCATTATCTGTGCATTGATGGGGGTGATGACTGCAGTATTCGGCGGCGTGCTGCGTGATATCCTTTGTAACGAAATCCCTAAAGCGTTCAATGACTATCAGCCCTATGCCGTTATTGCATTTGCCGGCAGCCTGCTGGTGGTAGCATTCAACGCAATCAATATGCCGCAGTGGCTCTGCATTTTTGTGCCTGCCGGCTTAATCTTTGTATTCAGAATCACTGCGATCTTCCTTGGCTGGCGCTTACCTAGCTGGAAAATAGAATAATCATCGCGCACTAATCAGTATAGGTTGGATACTTAATCATCACGCGCATGAATAAATCTGATTCGACCAGATGCTGTAACCAGAATTTAAGCTTAATGTAACCAGTAGATTCAAACCAGGCAATATCCACCGCCGCAAACTGGCGTATAAAAGGAAAAATCGCGATATCCGCAAGGCTGATTCTGTTACCTAGCAAAAAAGAGCTTTGCTGCAGATACAGCTCGAGCTTTGCTAAAAACAGCTCACCCTGCTGCCTGTAATCTTCAGCAAAATGTTCCGGGTAACGAATCGCATATTTATAACG
>JBFZCQ010000160.1:0-8396 GCA_041307905.1 Methylotenera sp. | reverse complement strand
GTGCGTACATCAGTGCATTTGCCATCACTTTTTGCACGTAACTTCTTGTTTCAGCAAATGGGATTGATTCTATATAAATTGCGGCCTCCATAGGCGCAGTTGCCATCCAGCGCTTAGCTCTGCTTGGTCCGGCATTATATGCAGCTGTTGCCATCACAGCCTGACCATTCATGAGTTCAAAAGTATAGCGAATATAGTGAGCGCCTATGCTGACATTAGTGGTTAAATCATGTATTAAATCATTGTTATAGTGATTCATCCCAATGCGTTTTGCTACCCATTTTGCAGTGGCTGGCATGATTTGCATCAGCCCAGCCGCACCGACACCGGATTTTGCATGATGCATAAAACGACTTTCCTGCCGGGCCAAACCATAAATCCAGGCCTCATCTACGCCTTCATTTTCGGCTGCTTCCTTAAACAACTTACGATAGGGCGTAGGATAACGCAGGCTAAAATCATGCAGCTGTTTAGTATTATCTGCAGTAGCTATCGCAATGTCATACCATTCATTACGTACTGCATATGCTGCCGCCGCCAGTAGCTGCTTGTCATCAAAATTACGTGTAGCCCACACCCATTCAGCCTTCGCTTCCCAACGCATGCCAAGCTTTTGCAACTCCAATGATCTCTTGATTGCTGGCTGACTAGCAATCGCAGTAATTTCAACATCTGAAACTTTATATTCCTGATCTACATTGCCGATAGTAGTTTCGACATCCTCTGCGGCGAGCCAGCCATAATAGTGACGCTCTGTGGATAACGGCCCCAGAATCTTATTCGCTTCTACCGTTAATCCCTTTTCATTTAAGGCGCGCGCTTTCCAGTAGCGCCATGCGCCTTCCTGCCGCTGCTCAGGCAGCATCAATGGGATTGTTGTATCTACAATATCCCAATTCTGCTCACGCAGCGCAGCGCGTACTTTCCATGCAAGCTGTTCCTTATCTAGGCTGGTATTTTTTGCCAAAGCGAAATACTCAAGCGCTTGCGGATTATGAGTGCGTGCAGCATGGTATGCAATGCGACTCCACGCGAAAGCACGGTCATTAGCGGAAAGTTTATTTTGCAGCTGTTGTAATACTTCTACTGCCTCCAGCACATTGCTGCGCGCCAGCCGATCAAGTGCAAACAAGTTGACTTCAATGCCTGCAAGGGTTTTAAACGACGCCCTGATTTTAGTCACAGTTTTTTTGCGGCCGGACTTTACAACGGTGACTTCATCACCCAGCAACGCCTTGGGCGTTTGATTGGCAACATCCAGCAGTTTGAGATCTTTCTCATCAAAATCAGCGATACGTCCGGCAATGCTCTTGGCTAAAGGCAGTTTTCCATTTTGCAGCGCCAGCCTGAATCTACTCCAGAGGTCCTCAGATGCAAGTGCACCGGCTTGCTGCATGGTATCAAACAGCGGATTGCAACCAGCGGGCAAGTCTGCCGTAGTCATCCAGAGCTTTCTAGTCTCAGCTGCTATATCAGGCCCTGGTCCTTCAGCTACGCTTTTACCAAACAATGCATAACACTGCACAGCAGTGTCTTCACGCTTATAGTTTGGATATTGCTCAAAAAATACTTGCCAATCCTGCTGCTTACCAAGTTTTTTGAGCCATTCACCTCGCAGGCGCTCGGCAAAGGGATAGTTTCCGTATTTTGAGAGAAAACTCTGCACCTCATCATTCCCGGCTTTATCTAACCTCAACAGCATCAGCCAATAATCAGCATAGGGCGCTAACAGATACTCCTGCTCATTAAGCTCAGCCACATCTTCGGCTAAAGCAGTTTCATTCTTGGCATTGTAAGATTCACGCGCATGCTGAAATAAAGCCTGATCAGACATTGCCAGCACCGGTGCCGAAAACAATGTGCAGCACAGCAACACCAAACCTACATAACTTGGTGAATATTTGCACATAAAATTGATCGATAGCTTAAACATAGAATATACGCCGCAATAAAAAAAGCACGGCTGCTACCATTGCCAGATATAGTGAATATTTGATTAATTTTTTGAAATATTGCAGATATTTCTTATCGTCAAATAGCAAATATAAGCCTAGCAACACCATTGCGGCAATTACCAGCAAAACAAATGTCAGGCGCATCATTAACACTCTACTCGCCCCTTTCTCGTCATTATATTCTACTTAATTTGCTTACTATCTAAATCTACTACCCGCCAACCTTTGCGTCCAGCTAAATCCGACTTTTAATCAGAAAACCGGTTCCGGCATCAATTGCTTAGGCTGTGGCTGGAACGCCTCAGGTGCATCCTGCAGCTGTTCAAATGTAGTGTATTCCCATGCAGATTCATCTTGCAACAATGCACGCAACAACAGGTTATTTAATGCATGGCCGGATTTATAGGCATAAAACGCACCTAATATTGGGTGCCCCAACATATATAAATCACCAATCGCGTCCAGCACTTTATGTTTTACAAATTCGTCGTCGTAGCGCAGGCCATCCGTATTCAGCACGCGATATTCATCAAGCACAATCGCATTCTCTAAACTACCACCACGCGCCAGACCATGAGAACGTAGATACTCAACCTCATGCATGAAACCAAAAGTGCGTGCACGGCTGATTTCCTTGACATACGAATCTGCAGCGAAATCTATTTTGACGTTGTTACCGGATTGCTCGAACACAGGATGGTTAAAAGCGATAGTAAAATCTATCTTAAAACCATGATATGGCTCAAAACGCACCCACTTATCGCCTTCAATCACTTCTACAGTCTTTATAATACGTATGAATTTTTTAGGGACAGGCTGTTCGACAATGCCTGCTTCCTGCAACAGAAATACAAAAGGGCCAGAGCTTCCATCCATGATCGGGATTTCAGCAGCATCAACATCGATATAAACGTTATCAACACCTAAGCCAGCGAGCGCTGACATGATATGTTCAACAGTAGCAACGCGCGCGCCATTAGCCTCTAGCGCCGAGCACATTCTTGTGTCGTGCACGGCATCAGGAGTAGCCATGATTTCATTAGGCAGAGGCAGATCCACCCTTTTGAAAACAATGCCAGTGTCAGGTGCAGCCGGGCGCAGGGTAAGAGTAACCTTTTCGCCGTTGTGCAACCCAACGCCTGTGGCGCTGATCGTCTTTCTTAATGTGCGTTGCTTTAACATGCCTATATCAATATCCCTAATAAACCTTTTAAAGGCCTAGCTTTTTTATCGGTCTTGCAAACTACCTTACACAACTTCAAAGATAGCACCAAAATTTAGCTAAATCTTCCGGTGACGATTCCAGTCACGCAGAATTTTTGCTCTGCATGTTAATTTTTTATCTTAATAATCAAGTAAATAATAACATATTTAGCTTTATCATGCTTTAGCTAAGGCGTTACCATCTGCTGGAAAGTTTGCTCCAAGCGCGATATTTAGTCAGCCTGTTTGCGTAAAAATGCAGGAATATCGTACTCCTCTACACCTGACATTTTCATTGCTTCAACCTGTGCACGACGACTATTAGTGCCAAATACTGCAGGTGCATCATCCTCGATAATTGCAGCACCACCAACAAACACTGGCTGATTTGTCGTGCCATCACGTACAACCTGCTGCGGCATCACGCGTAGCTCAGGCTTTTGCTGACGACGTTGTGTACCAGTCAAGCCTGTTGCCACCATCGTTACACGTAAGCCGTCACCCATGCTTTCGTCAAATACGTTGCCAACGATCACAGTTGCGTCTTCTGCGGTAAAGGCTTTGATCGTATTCATCACATCGTAGTACTCTTTCATTTTGAATGAGCTTGAAGTCGTGATATTTACCAGAACGCCACGTGCGTTAGCGAGGTTGACATCTTCCAGCAATGGACTTGCTACAGCCTGCTCAGCAGCGATGCGTGCACGTTCCGGACCGGTTGCCATGGCAGAACCCATCATTGCCATACCCATTTCACTCATTACAGTACGTACGTCAGCAAAGTCGACGTTCACAGTACCTGCGCAGTTAATGATCTCGGCAATACCTGATACCGCATTGTGCAATACATCATTCGCTGCACGAAAAGCCTCTAGGAACGGAACATCTTCACCTAAAACTTCCATCAGTTTTTCGTTTGGAATCACAATCAGTGAATCTACGAACTTGGATAACTCATCTAGACCATCAGAAGCAACTTTAGTGCGTTTTCCTTCAAAAGCGAAAGGCTTAGTCACTACCGCTACAGTCAGAATACCCATTTCTTTTGCAATCTGCGCAATGATAGGCGCCGCACCGGTACCTGTACCGCCACCCATACCGGCAGTGATGAACAGCATATCAGCGCCATCAATTAGTTCAGCGATCGCATCACGATCTTCCAAAGCAGCTTCACGGCCTACTTCAGGCTTAGCACCAGCGCCTAAACCCCGAGTCAGCGCCTCACCTATCTGCAATACTGTTTTAGCCTGGCTCTTTTTCAAAGCCTGCATGTCAGTATTAGCGCAGATAAACTCTACGCCACCGACACTTTTTTCGATCATATGTGCAACTGCATTGCCGCCGCAACCGCCTACACCGATGACTTTAATCACAGCTTCCTGTGAATTTTTTTCCATAATCTCAAACATTTTAATGCCTCCTCTTTTTAACTTTAAATTACTTCTGCCTTTTACTGCTTAACACCTTTTAACTGCTTAAAAATTACCCTGGAACCAGCTTTTCATTTTTTCCATAATTCTGCCGAATGAGCTTGACTCCATCTGACCATTCAAGTGGCGCTCCAACTGCTGCTTACCCATTAAGACAAGACCTACACCTGTTGCATAACGCGGGTTACTTACAACCTCAGATAAACCACCCACATAACGCGGCATTCCTAAACGTACCGGCATATGGAATATTTCTTCACCAAGCTCCACCATCCCACGCATCATGGCTGAGCCGCCAGTGATAACGATGCCTGATGCAATCATTTCTTCCATGCCACTGCGGCGTAATTCATTAAGCACCAGCTCATAAAGTTCAACCACACGCGGCTCCAGTACTTCAGCCAGCGTCTGCACGGATAACTGACGTGGATCGCGGCCATCAACACCTGGCACTTCTACTATCTCGCGCGGATCAGCCAACTGGCGTAATGCACAACCGTGCTTGATCTTGATTTCCTCAGCCGCCTGCGTCGGCGTGCGGAATGCCACCGCCACATCATTCGTCATCTGATCACCGGCAATCGGCACTACTGCGGTATGGCGAATCGCACCTTGTTTAAAAACTGCAATATCTGTTGTGCCGCCGCCGATATCTACCAGGCATACACCCAGCTCTTTTTCGTCTTCGGTCAGTACCGCCAGGCTCGATGCCAGCGGCTGCAGAATCAAGTCACTAACTTCGATACCGCAGCGCTTGATGCACTTGACAATATTCTGTGCCGCCGCTACGGCGCCGGTCACGATATGCACTTTGACTTCCAGCTTCATGCCACTCATACCCAATGGTTCGCGCACATCTTCCTGACCGTCAATAATGAATTCCTGCGTGAGGATATGAAGTATCTGCTGGTCAGCGGGCAGTGCGATTGCACGTGCTGTATCTACTACGCGATCAACATCCATCTGTGATACTTCTGCATCCTTGATCTTTACCATGCCATGAGAGTTAAGGCTCTTGATGTGGCTGCCGGCAATACCGGTATACACATTGTTGATTTTGCAATCAGCCATCAGCTCGGCTTCTTCCAGAGCACGCTGTATGGATTGCATAGTGGATTCGATATTGACCACTACACCTTTTTTGAGGCCGCGAGAAACATGCTGACCAAGGCCGATCACTTTCAGCGTACCTTCCGGTTGCAGCTCTGCCACGATGGCGACAATTTTCGAGGTGCCAATATCCAGCCCTACAATTAAATTTTTATCTTCTTTGATTCTGCTCATTGTTTATCCCTTCCGTGCGTTAAATCACGGTTCCTATTTGCTTCTTGCCTGTATCGTTTAACTTTTTATCACTGACCTGTTTAATTTCAGGCTTCATTTCATTCAGTGCTAAATCCACCGGCTTCACTTCCGACTCTTTTATATTCTCAGTCGGCTTACGTACCGCAAAACCATTGGGATAACGCAAATCTGCATAGGTAATTTTCTTGTTCAAACCAGCAATGGTGCTGTTGTAAACATTCGCAAACTTTTCCAGACGCGCCTGCATATCGACACGTCCTAGCTCCACCACGATGCCGTTATTAGTTGTAATCTGCCAGGCACGTCTCGGCGTCAGTGTTAGCGTTGCAATCTCAAGCTTTGCTGTTTTCAGCACTTTATTAAATGCATCGTATTGCGAAGCCACTTCTATCACTCCGTCATTTGGTCCATAAAACACCGGCAGATCGCTGCCTGATGCGGCATGAAATAGCTCTCCCTGCCTGTTAACCAGTGCAACACTGCTCCAGCGTGCCAATGCCTGATGCTCTTCTATCATAACTTCAAGCTTATCTGGCCAGCGGCGGCGCACGCTGACCTTACGTGCCCACGGCAGCTTTTCAAATGCATCACGTGCCTTGATCAGATCCAGCGTAAAAAAGTTACCTTTTAAATGTTTCGCTACAATCAGCTGCACCTGTTCACGGCTCACATGATTCAGTTGCCCATCCACATTCACTTCACGTAATGGAAAAATCGGCAAATGCACCACCACATATAGCAGCGCATACAGCATCACCACCACGCTCAACGCGAACAGCAGATTGGCAATCCAGTTCAGTAATGTGGGCTTATGCCACATGCGCAAGCTCCAGCACTTTAATTACAAGTTCATCAAAACTGATGCCAGCTGCTTTTGCTGCCATTGGCACTAGGCTATGGTCTGTCATACCGGGACTGGTATTGACCTCTAAAAAGTAGTGTTTACCAGCTTCATCCATCAAGAAGTCGACACGACCCCAGCCTTGGCAGCCAATGGCATTAAATGCTTCTAACGCCTCCTGCTGGATCTGCGCTTCTTTTTCTGCGCTTAATCCGCATGGGCATAAATACTCGGTATCGTCACGCAGATATTTCGCTTCAAAATCATAGAATTCATTTTTCGGCACGATACGTACAATCGGCAACGCTTTATCACCGAGAATCCCTACCGTATATTCACCGCCGCCCACAAACTGCTCGGCAATCACCAACGGGTCTGACTTGGCTGCCAGTTCATAAGCCGCCTTTAACCCACCCTCAGCTTTAACTTTGCTGATGCCGATGCTAGAACCTTCATTCGCTGGTTTTACAAACAACGGCAATCCCAGTCTTTTTTCGATTGCGGCAAAGTCCGAATCTGCTTTTACCAGTTCAAAAGCTGGTGTGCTTACACCGGCTGCTGACCAAATCATTTTGGTACGCCATTTATCCATACCAATAGCAGAAGCCATCACGCCGCTACCGGTGTAAGGAATACCGAGCAATTCCAGCGCACCCTGCATTGCGCCGTCTTCACCGAAGCGTCCGTGCAGCGAAATCATCGCCATATCAAACGCTTCGAGATCATGCAACGGACGCTCAGCGGGGTCAAAAGCGTGCGCATCCACACCTTGCCTTTGCAGCGCAGCCAACACGGCCGCACCGCTTTTAAGTGACACTTCTCGCTCACCTGATTTACCGCCAAATAACACTGCTACATTGCCAAAATTACGCATCATTTCCTGACCTCTAATTTACTTCTCTCTAACTCACCCAGGACCTTCACTTCCTGCTGCAATACCACACCCTGTTTTTCCAGCACCGTGTCACGCATATGCTTAATTAACAACTCAATATCCAGTGCAGTCGCGCCACCGATATTCACAATAAAATTGGCATGCTTTTCTGATACCTGCGCACCGCCTATGATGTAGCCTTTCAGGCCACTAGCCTCGATCAACCTTGCTGCATAATCGCCTTCCGGGTTTCTGAACGTTGAACCGGCACTCGGCAGATTCAATGGCTGTGAAGCCAGTCTTTTCGCCAACAGCACCTTTATTTTCTGCGTTGCTTCCTGTGCGTCACCTGCTGCCAACTCCAACCACGCTGCAACAAACCATTCGTCTACTACCGGCATCGCAATGTGGCGATAAGTCGGTACAAATTCAGCTGCATCCCGAGTAGTCAGTTCACCGTGCCTATTGATCGTGGTTACGCGTTTCACTACATTCCAGGTTTCACTGCCATAGCAGCCTGCATTCATCGCCAGAGCACCGCCCACCGTACCGGGAATACCCGCAAAAAACTCAGCACCCTGCTTGGCTTCTTTTGCACAGAACTTAGCCAGTTTTGCACAGGTAACACCCGACTCGGCATATACCAGATCGCCATCCATACGCAACGCTGTAAGCACGTTATGCATCAGCACCACGGTGCCGCGGACGCCGCCATCGCGAACCAACAGATTAGAACCCAGACCTATAAAAGTTATCGGTTCGCTAGCATCCAGACCTTGTAAAAAAGT
>JBFZCQ010000159.1:0-2764 GCA_041307905.1 Methylotenera sp. | reverse complement strand
GACAATACCTGATAGCCTAGTTTAGTGTACAGCTCCAGTCTTTGCTTTGCATTGTCATTATCGGCTAAATCACATTTGTTCAGAACGATTAACGCTTTGATCCCGGCGGCTTCTGCTGCAATCAGGCAGCGGTTTAGGAGTGCTTCATAAAAGCTGGGCTGAGTAGCGAGTACGATGATAATCTGCGTTACATTGGCTGCTAATGTTTTGCTTTTAAAAGCGTTGCTGCGGTAAAGGAGTGTCGTGCGTGGCACGATGTTTTCGATAACGCCTTCGCGCTTGTCTGTAAGCTTGACTGCGACATGGTCTCCACAGGCAACATCAGTTTTTTTGCCACGAGTTACGCAACTGATGCGTTGTTTAGTTTCAGTGAGTTCAACTTTATAGCGTTTGCCATAAGCTGCCACTACTGTGCCTTGCAAATCGCCTTGCGCTTGCATGTTATCAGGTGATTGCACTATTTTATTATTCTTAATTATTCAGTAAATTTGTAATAAGTCTGGTTGAGATATTTTGCAACATTAAGCTCTTCATCCTCAAACCATTTCAAGCCGAGCATGGTATTACAGTTGCGAATCTGCGCTACCAGACCTTTTGTAGATTTAACCTTGCGGTAATCACGCGTGTAAATTGCGGAGCCATCACCGCCAAAGCTTGAGGCATGGCAGCTGATACAGTTTTTTTCAACCAGCGCTTTACCGGCGCTCGCGTCGGCAACCTTGAAAGGTTCTGCCAGCGCGTAGCTATTTGCTAGTAACAAACCAGCGATTAAGCATAGTGATTTCATATCCAACGCCTTTAAACCAGTAGATTAACTAGTATACGCTGCTAATTTTGAAATTCGAATACTTGCTGGCGGATGCGAGTCATAAAATGCAGAATGCAGCGGATCTGGCGTCAATGTAGAGGCGTTGTCGCGATACAGTTTGACTAAAGCTTCTACCAGATATTTAGCATTGGCATGTTTTGCTGCATAGTCATCCGCTTCAAATTCATTTTTGCGTGAATAGCTCGCCATGAGCGGACGCAGTAGAAATAAGAATACAGGTGACACTAACAAGAATAGCAATAAAGCCATGTAATTACTTGCCTGTTCAATGCCTAAGCCTGCGTAGAACCAATCCTGATTCATGAGCCAGCCCAACAGTGCCAGACCGACAAAGCTTATAAAAAACATCAGTGCGATGCGCTTGATGACATGGTGATGGCGGAAGTGACCAAGTTCGTGCGCTAGCACAGCTTCAATCTCATCGGCATTCAATCTTTCCAGCAGAGTATCAAAAAACACCACGCGTTTGGATGAGCCAAAGCCAGTGAAGTAGGCATTGCCGTGGCTGCTGCGAGCTGAACCATCCATCACAAACAGGCCTTGTGATTTAAAGCCGCATTTTGTGAGCAGCGTTTCAATTCTCTGCTTAAGTTCTGCATCCGCTAGCGGTGTGAATTTGTTGAAGAAAGGAGCAATGAATGTCGGATAAACCGCAAGCATCATCAGGTTAAATATACTCCATACAATCCATAGATACAGCCACCAATAGGCACCGGCACCTTGCATCAGCCATAGCGCAGCGAACAGGATAGGTGCGCCGAGTATCACACCTACAATGGTGTGCTTTAGCATGTCACTGAAAAACATGCTGCGTGTCATTTTATTAAAGCCGAATTTTTCATCTACGGTAAATGTTTTGTAGTAATCAAAAGGAATGTCGATCACGCTACTGACTATCATGGCACTACAGATCACCAGCGCGCCGCGTGCAATTTCATTGGCCGGTAGCAGGTTGCGCCAGATTTCATCGATCAACTGCAGGCCGCCACCAATAGTGAGTAAAGCCAGCAATGCTGCCTGTGCAGTTGCTTCAATTATCACCAGTTTTGTTTTTGCGTTGGAGTAATCAGCGGCTTTCTGATGGGCATCCAGTGAAATGCTGCCGCTGAATGCTGCAGGGACTTCATTGCGGTGTGATTGCACATGGGCGATATGGCGGTTTCCCAGCCAAATGCGGACGCCGCAAGTAAGTAGCAGTAAGGTGACAAAAGTAAATGTGAGTGTATAAGCCATCATTAATCTAGTTAGTTAAAATTGATTTCAGTTAATATTATGTATTGTGAAGCATTTTCAATGTGATGGTTCACGCAGTTTGCTTTATAACGCTAATTTTAATGGAAATCATGATGACAGCATCAACTAACGGAACGAATCAGAATAATTTAATTTGGCTAGATATGGAAATGAGTGGCTTATTGCCGGATTCAGACCGTATTTTAGAGCTAGCTGCTGTGGTTACCGATGCTGAGCTCAATGTTCTGGGTGAATCACCGGTTTTTGTGGTGCACCAGACTGATGCCGTGCTTGATGGCATGGATGCTTGGAACAAGGGCGCGCATGGCCGCTCCGGCTTGATTGAGAAAGTAAAAGCATCAACACTGACTGAAGAAGAAGCATCAGCGCAGATGATAGAGTTCTTGAAACAATTTGTACCTGCAGGAAAGTCACCAATGTGTGGCAATTCTATCTGTCAGGATAGACGCTTCATGGCACGTTATATGCCTCAGCTGGAAAGTTATTTCCATTACCGTAATCTGGATGTTAGCGTGTTTAAAGAGTTGGCACGCCGCTGGAAGCCTGAAATTTATTCAGGATTCAAAAAAGCGAGCAAACATGAAGCGCTGGCTGATATTTATGAGTCCATTGACGAGCTTAAATATTATCGCGAGCACTTTATTATTAAATAATTTTTAAGTAATACCTTCAAATATTATA
>JBFZCQ010000158.1:0-9801 GCA_041307905.1 Methylotenera sp. | reverse complement strand
TACCAATAAAAGAACTGCTATTCAGCGTCACTTTGCTACTGGGTCTGTAAGTTAATTGATGGCCAAAGGAAGGCATTGTATTTTCCTCAGCGCGTTGAATGCGCTGCCAGCCATTTAATAGCAAGCCACTCACAGCCCACTTGCCATCATCTGAGGTATAGGATAGCTTTGCACCGGTTTCAAAATAAGGAGAATTGTCGGCAAGCATACTTCTTGTCACAGTCCAGTTTTCGCTGCCGATTGCACTTTCAAATCCAATATGTGAGGGTAACACTCCAACATCAAGCCATACCTCATGAGCATCAGATAACTTGACTCCGATATTCGCCTCATATATTTTTTGAAGGTCATCAGGCTCTGCTGCATAATTGGCGCGCATATAAGAGCCTGAGCCAATGGCCAGATTACCCCTGATATTTTCTTTGATATAGGCGGCTTTAATTATTGCCAGGTTAACGCTAGGCTCGCCGGCTATGTTATGGCTATAGGTGAAGTTTGGTCGTTCGCCGCTATATTGCTGGTTGAAGTCATGTATGTAATATGTCTCCAAGTATCCGCTTAATCTTAAAGTTGCTTTGTCATCGAGCATTGCCTCATCTGCAATGGCATGTTGCGCAAAAAGTAATGGTGTAACTAAAAGTATCCATTTAAACTTTTTTACTGCCCATAAAGGAAAAATTTTGATTAATAAAATCAGAAACATCCGTTGCTTTCGACAAAACCATATACATATTTAATGGGTATTAGTTTAGCAGATACTTTTTATTGTTCATTTGAATGTCGCGCAAAATGCTGAAGTATTAAGTTTGTATATGAAACCAATGTGATTCATTGTATTTTTTATGCATCATTTATGATTTAAAGTGCATTAAATCAGAGGCCCTTGGATGTTAAAGTGCGGCTTTATCTTTTTAGTTAACAGTGTTAAATTAACGTCGTTAACTTATTGATAATTTTACCATGCCACCCAAAATAAAATCAGAGCAAGACCGCGATAAACTGCGTGTGAGCATACTAGATGCAGCGCGTTATTTGTTTGTGCAGCGAGGCATTGATGCGGTTTCCATGCGTGAAATTGCCAAGAGAATTAATTACTCAGCAACCACGCTTTATCATCATTTTGCAGATAAAGAGGCCTTGCTGCAGGCGGTATGTGATGAAGATTTTCTGAAACTGGCGAGCGGCATGCATCAAGTGATGCAACTGCCTGATCTGATCGAGCGAATACAAGCTTTAGGGAAAGGCTACGCGATGTTTGCATTGCAGCATCCAAATCATTACCGAATGATGTTCATGACGCCGCGAGCACCTTGTAATCAGGAGATTACCAGAATTCAGCAGGGAAACACTGAGCAGGATGCCTACGCTCAGCTAAAGCATGTGGTGCAGAAGGTTTTTGAGGCAGGTTTGTTCAGGGAAGATCTTGCCGATTCAGAATTGATTGCACAGACCATATGGGCAGGCATACATGGTGTGTGTTCTCTGCAGATTGCTTTAGGACAAGAGGGCTGGATACATTGGGCAGCGATAGAAGAACGGCTAGAATTGATGCAAGATGCGATGCTGCAGGGGCTATTAAAGCAGCCAGCTCACATTGCTGTAAAAGCGGAAAAATAGAAATATGAATGAGCAACATGCAATGAAAATAAGACTATTGTTAGCACTATCATTGATTTTACTTGCTGGCTGTGAAAAGGCGGCTGAGCCTTTATCACCCCCACGCCCAACTCTGATTATGGTCGTTGGTAATTCCAGTGCTTTAAATTCAATGGTGCTTGTAGGTGAAGTAAGACCACGCTTTGAGGCAAGCCAGAGTTTCAGAATCAGCGGCAAGATCATGGAGCGTAAAGTCGATGTGGGCGCGCAGGTCAAAAAGGGCCAGCTGATTGCAAGGCTTGATGCGGCGGATGTAAATTTAAATGCTGCTGCTGCAATGGCTGATGTTCGTTCAGCAGAGGCTAGCCACGCGCTTGCTGTGGCAGAACTGGAACGACAGCGCCAATTATTTGCCAGAAAATTCATTTCTGCATCGGCGCTGGATATACGTGAGGCAGAACTGAAAACATCAGCTGCCAGGCTGGCGCAGGTGAAAGCGCAAGCAAATGTTTCAGGCAACCAGACGCGCTATGCCAATCTGATAGCTGACCGTGAAGGGGTTGTCACCATGATCCGTGTTGAGCCGGGACAGGTTGTGGAGGTGGGTGAGGCTGTGGTGCAGATTGCGAACCTTAAAGAAACTGAAGTGCTGGTCGCGGTGCCGGAATCACGCATGGCTGAGGTAAAACTGGGAACGCCAGTCACTATCAAAATGTGGGCAAATCCAGATAAGGCCTATGCGGGCAGTGTGCGAGAAATTGCTCCGGCAGCTGATTCTGCTACACGCGCTTTTAACGTAAGAGTGAGTGTGATTGATGCTGATGATATGGTGAAGCTTGGCATGACGGCTGGGGTGAAGTTTAATCAGCAGCAGGCACAGAAATCCCAGCAGTTATTAATTCCTTTGGCCGCATTGACTGAGCGTAACGGTAAAAAGATGGTGTGGGTGATCGATGCAGAAAATAAAACGCAGTCGCGTAAAGTGACGGCAGGGGAGTTTTCGGAACAGGGCGTCATGATCACCGGTGGCTTGCAGATGGGTGAAAAAATCGCGATTGCCGGTGTGCATACTTTGATTGAAGGTCAGCATGTTAAACCCGTGGTGGGGCCTGCGCCATGAGCGAGTCAAATTTAGCCGAGGAAAATAAACAGCCTTCAAATGACGCAGATGAAAGTTTTAATTTATCGAACTGGGCACTAACACATCAAACACTGGTGTTGTACTTTATGCTGGTGCTGCTGATTGCCGGAGCGTTTGCCTATACCAAACTAGGCCAGTCTGAAGACCCGCCGTTTACATTCAAGGTGATGCTGGTACGCACAAGCTGGCCTGGTGCCAGTGCGCAGGAAGTTGAACAGCAGGTTACGGATAAACTTGAAAAGAAAATTCAGGAAGTACCCCACCTGGATTATTCCAGCAGTTATTCGCGCCCCGGTGAATCCATGATTTTTATCGTAGCGAAAGATGATACTTTTTCAGAAGATATTCCAGAAGTCTGGTATCAGGTACGCAAGAAAGTCGGTGATATTCGCCATACCCTGCCGCAGGGGATTGAAAGCCTGACATTCAATGACGAGTTTAGTGACGTGTACGGCACCATGTATGCGCTTACCGGCGATGGTTTTGATAATGCAGTATTAAAAAAACAGGCTGAATTGATCCGCACAGAACTCCTGAAAATAGAAGATGTGGCTAAAGTCGAGTTTTTTGGTGAGCAGAAACAGCGCATTTTTATTGAGATATCAAACGCCAAGCTCACCACTTTGGGCATTAACGCTAACACACTGATCAATTTATTGCAGACGCAGAATGCAGTAGTCAAAAGTGGCGGTTATGATTCGAGTGCCGAGCATATCCGCATTGCGGTATCTGGGCGCTATGACACGCTGGAAGATCTGCGCAACATTCGCCTGCGCGCCAATCAGCAGGATTTTCGCCTGAACGATGTTGCGCGCGTGTATCGCGGCTATGAAGATCCGCCGCGCAGCAGTATCCGTTTTGAAGGTCAGCAGACGTTGCTACTCGGTGTGAGTATGAAAGATGGTGGCGATGTGATTGCACTGGGGCGCGCCCTAGATGAGGTGACAGCTCGGGTCAGGCAGCAGTTGCTGGTTGGGCTGGAACTGCATAGCGTAACTTCTCAGCCGAAAATCGTAGCGAACTCAGTCAATGATTTTGTAAAGTCACTGGCAGAGGCCTTAGTCATTGTGCTCGGTGTGAGCCTGCTTTCATTAGGCTGGCGTAGCGGCATTGTGGTGGCGATCACGATTCCTGTGGTGCTGGCTGCCACGTTTCTGCTAATGAGCCTGTTGGATATCGGTCTGCATAAAATTTCACTAGGCGCCTTGATATTAGCTTTGGGCTTGCTGGTAGATGATGCAATTATCGCCGTGGAAATGATGGCTTCGAAAATGGAGCAAGGCTGGGATAGAGTCAAAGCAGCGTCTTACGCCTACACCTCAACCGCCACGCCCATGCTGACTGGCACGCTAGTGACTGTAGCAGGTTTTTTACCGATTGCTACCGCCGCATCCGCTACGGGAGAATACACACGATCAATTTTTCAGGTATCAGCCATCGCGCTGATAATCTCATGGTTTGCGGCCGTGATATTTGTGCCATATCTGGGCTACCATTTGCTGCCGAATTATCTGCATGCGCCGACAAATAAACCTTCAATATGGAAAGCCTGGCTTTACAGCCGATTTGGTGTGACACAGCAGAAAATGCAGGTAGGCAATATTGAGCACCATCATCACGATATATATAACACGGCGTTTTATCGCACATTTCGCGCTCTAGTGACTGCCTGTGTACGTTATCGCATCACCGTTATTGCTGTTACTTTGTTGTTGTTCATGCTCGCTATTGCTGGTTTTGGCAAGGTGCAGCAACAGTTCTTCCCTGATTCAACGCGGCTGGAAGTGATTGTGGATTTACGCATGACAGAGGGTGCATCTTATGCTGCAACCAATACTGAAGCTCAAAAACTTGAAAAATGGTTGCAGCAGTGGAATGCAAAAAATCAGGGCATTGAAAACTTTGTGGCTTATATTGGTACCGGTGGCCCGAGATTTTATCTGCCGCTAGATATTCAACTGCCGCATCGCGGTTTTGGTCAGTTTGTGATTCTGAGTACAAGTTTGCAGGCGCGCGAGGCGTTACGCAATGATTTGCTGCACCTGTTTGCAAATGATTTTCCTGCGTTACGTGCTTCAGTACTGCGATTGGAAAATGGCCCGCCGGTTGGATTTCCGGTGCAGTTCAGGGTGTCGGGTACCGATATTCCGCTGATTCGTGATATTTCGCATCAGATTGCCGATGTCATGCGCGAAAATAAAAACCTCGTGAATGTGCAGTTGGGGTGGGAAGAGCCGACGAAAGTCATTCATGTCGAAGTCGATCAGGCTAAAGCGCGTCTGCTCGGTGTGAGTTCAGTAGATGTAGCGAATATCATCAGTGGTGCGATGAACGAGTTATATATTACTGAATTCAGAGAAGGAAATGAACGTATTGATCTGGTGGCACGCGGAACCAAGATGGAGCGGACCCATTTATCGCATTTGGCAGATTTAACAATGAATACGCCATCCGGCGCGAGTATACCAATATCGCAATTTGCAACGATTAGCTCAGGCTTCGAAGAGGGTGTAATCTGGCGGCGCAATCGTGAACCCTCGATTACAGTACGTGCAAACCTGCAGGGAAATATGCAGGCGCCGGTTGTATCGCAGCAGATAGAAGACAACTTAACTATAATTAAAGCCGGTTTGCCACTGGGAATAACGCTGGAAACCGGCGGTGCGGTTGAGGAATCGGCCAAAGGAGGCGCATCAGTGGCGGCAGGTGTGCCTTTGTTCCTGATTGCGGTACTGACGATACTCATGGTGCAATTGCAAAGTTTCTCGCGCGTATTTTTAGTGCTGCTTACCGCACCTTTAGGTTTAATCGGTGTCACACTTGCATTGCTGCTGTTTGATAAGCCTTTTGGCTTTGTGGCGATGCTGGGTACTATTGCATTGTCTGGCATGATTATGCGTAATTCGGTGATTCTTGTAGATCAGATTGATCAGGATAAAGCATCCGGTATGCCGGAGTGGCAGGCCATTATTGAATCTACGATTCGTCGTTTCAGGCCAATTGTGCTGACTGCAGCTGCGGCGATACTGGCAATGATTCCATTAACTAGAAGCTTGTTTTTCGGACCGATGGCGGTAGCAATTATGGGTGGGCTGGCGATTGCAACATTGCTGACAGTGCTGTTTTTGCCTGCGTTGTATGCGGCGTGGTTTAGAGTGCAAATACCTGTTAATTTTAAAGAAGTGCCCTGAAGCAACTGAAGTTGGTAGTTGCGTTATAATTATGTTAACTGAAATATATGAAGAGTGATGAGAATGACACAATCAGCAACACATGCAGAATTTAATACGCGCGAAGCAAGATTCAATATGATCGAACAGCAGATTCGCACTTGGGAGGTTCTGGACCCGGTAGTGCTGGCGGTTCTGGATAAAGTGCCACGTGAAAATTTTGTGGCTGAGTCACAAAAAGGTCTGGCATTTGCTGATATCGAATTGCCGATAGGTAACGGTCATACCATGCTGTCACCAAAAGTAGAAGGGCGTATTCTGCAGGCAGTTGACGTTAAAAAAACAGACAAAGTATTGCTGGTAGGAACCGGCAGCGGCTATTTGACAGCTTTGTTGGCAACGCTGGCAGACCATGTACATGCTGTGGAGATACATCCTGAGTTATCTGCAACAGCTCAGGCGCGTTTGCAAAAACAGAATATTCATAATGTAACTTTTCATGTGGCAGATGCTGTAGATGGATATGCTCCGGCAGCGCCATATGATGTCATCGTATTTACAGGTTCGCTGCCGTTACGTCCGGTAGCTGCTGAAAAAATGCTGAATGTAGGCGGTCGTTTATTTGCTGTAATCGGTGAAATGCCGATTATGGAAGCCACATTGACGCAGCGTGTCAGTAAAGATGCATTCCGCAACGAAGCGATTTTTGAAACCTGCCTGCAGCCGCTTGATAATGCCCCGCAAGCTGAAAAATTCGAGTTTTAATTGTTACCATATGTTTAAATATTTCTCCGTATGTATTATTTTGAGTTTGGCACTGGTTGCCCAGGTGCATGCGGATGAAAAAGCCTACTTTCTGATTGATATATATCAGCAGGCATTGATGCGCGACCCTCAATTAGCCTCTGCGTTAAATGCCAATCGCGCAGCGCAGGAAATTATTGAGCAGGGGAAAGCATTGTATCGGCCAACCGTAAATATAAGTGCGGGTGTCAGCGCCACACAGACTCATATTCGTTTTGTTAACGCTCCTGCGAATAACCCGTTCCGCTTAGAGGGTAGATCTAATTTTGAAGGTTACAATTACGGTGTAGATGCACGTCAGCCAATTTACCGTAAGCAAAATCTGGTGCAAATGGAACAGACAAAAACGCAGGTTAGCCAGGCGGACAAGCAGCTTCATCTTACCCAGCAAGAGCTTATTCTGAGGGTCACGCAAACTTATTTTGATGTGCTGATTGCGCAGGATAAGATCGATCTGATTGCTGCGCAGAAATTAGCGATATTAAGTCAGCTTGAGCAGGCAAAAGCTAATTTTGAGGTGGGTACTTCTACGATTACCGATGTGAATGAGTCGCAGGCCCGTTTTGACTTGAATCAGGCGCAGGAAATTGCAGTTAAAAATGAGCTGCAAATCGCCAAGCGCGCAATTCAGGCGATTACTGGTGAGATTCCGCAAAAACTTGCTACAGTCAGGGCTGATATTCAAACCAGCCAGCTGGAACAAGGCATGGATAAATGGCTGGAAGTGGCGGCGGTTAATAATCTGAATATTCAGATTCAGCAGGATGCAGCTAAATTTGCCGAGCAGGAGATATCACGTCAGCGTGCGGGGCATTTGCCGACTCTGGATGCTGTTGCCAGCTATACCGATAACTATGCCAACAGCAATGCCAACGGCATTGGTACTGAGTTACAGACTGCGGTGATTGGTGTGCAGCTGCAAATGCCGCTGTATCAGGGTGGCGCAATCAGTTCTCGGGTGCGTCAGGCAGTGCTTAATGAGCAGAAAGCAAAAGATGATGTTGAAATCGCACGTCGCAATACTGAGCTGGAAACGCAGCGCGCCTATCTTAACTTGAGTACAAGTATTGCACAGGTAAAAGCTTATGAGCAGGCGTTGATTTCAAGCCAGTCTCAGGTAGACTCAACAAAACTGGGTTATGAGGTTGGCTTGCGTACCAGTGTTGATGTGCTTAATGCGGAGCAACAATATTTCCTCGCTAAGCGTGACTTACTTCAATCACGCTACAACTATCTGGTGAATATTATTCGTCTGAAATCGATTTCGGGCGTGGTGGCAGAAGATGATCTGGCCAATATTAACCAGCAATTGGTTCTTGCAACCGGCGCACAATAGACGAACAGGCCTATATGAATGCACCTCTAAAAGCAAACGTAACACTCGGTCAGTTTGTGATCATTGATGTGCAAAGCCGATTGGCAACGGTGATGCCCACTGACGCGATGCAGTCAATGGTGAAAAATTGCAGCATTCTTGCCCAAACTGCCCACTTGCTTGGTGTGGCAATGATCGTAACTGAGCAATATTCTAAAGGCCTGGGCCATACCGTCCCTGAGTTATCAGCATTCATTGCGGATATACATCCAGTCGAGAAAACCACATTCTCCTGCATGGCTGAATCTAAATTCAGGCGTCAGCTTACCCGCGACCATTCGCAGATGATACTCTGCGGTATGGAAGCACATATCTGTATCGTGCAAACCGCATTAGATCTAATTGAAGCAGGCAAGCAGGTGTTTGTAGTGGAAGATGCGGTGATCTCGCGCAATCCGGCAAATAAGGCTAATGCTTTGGCCAGAATGCGTGACGCGGGCTGTGTGATGACCAATACGGAATCTGTTGTGTTTGAGTGGCTGGGAGCTGCTGAAGGTGAAGTATTCAAGACGGTCAGTAAACTCATTCGCTAACGTTTATTGCACGTTGTTGTAGGGTGGTGTAGACAATGCGGATGACCTGGACCAGACTCTTATTTATTTTTCTGATAGGTTACGGTGTGTTTCATTATGTTACGCAGCGTGAAATCGAACACGGCCCTGGTGTGCTGGTGGCTGAAGAGCCTTATCAGGGCAGTGCAGGCTCTGCTAAAGAGCAAATAATCAGCGGTTTTCAGCTCACACCTTTAGCATCGTTCAGTGTTCGTGCGCGTGTGCTTGCCAGCAGGGGCTATTACTTCGGGCGTGAGGCAGACTTGTCACCGGTCGATTTGGCATTAGGCTGGGGGCGAATGTCTGACGAAGATGTGCTCAAAGATATCAGTATCAGCCAGGGTGGTCGTTTTTATTACTGGCATGTCAGTAATTTTTCAATCCCGCGTGAAGAAATTCAATCGCATAGTGCCAATATGCATATGATTCCGGCAGACGATAACGTTAAAAAAATACTGCAAAGCATCAAAGTGGGTAATGTAGTGCGCATACAAGGATATTTAGTTGAAGCTAAAACAAATGAAGGCTGGCGCTGGAAAAGCTCACTTACACGCGAAGACACCGGTAGCGGGGCATGCGAACTGGTGCTGGTGCAAAGTTTGGAAGTTTTATAGTACTTAGAGGTATTGTTGCAGCAAATTTAGCGTGCGCTCTGTAGCGCCACGGCTTTCATTGCTAAATCGTAATGCAGCAACACTCATGGCATTTTGTTTTTCAGGTTCAGCAAATAGCGTCTGTAAATACTGCGCTAAATCGCTGCTATCTTGAACACGCAGCGCCGCACCGGCGGCGATCGCCATTTCTGTAGCCAGCTCGAAATTAAAAGTGTGTGGCCCTATCAGCACTGGTTTGCCCATGCTGCAAGCTTCAATCAGGTTTTGTCCGCCTAGCGGTAACAGGCTGCCGCCGATGAAAGCCACATCGCAGCTGGCGAAGTAGGTAAACATTTCACCCATGGAATCGCCGAGCACAAAAGATGTCTGCGGATTCAGGATAGTATCATTGGTAAGTGATGAGCGCCTGATAAAACCGGATGTTTTTTTCTGCAGCAATTCCGCCACTGCATCAAATCGCTGCGGGTGCCGCGGTACGATAATCGTAACTAGATTTGGGATGTTGGCTTTTACAACTGCATCAAGAATAAGTTCTTCTTCACCGTCTCTG
>JBFZCQ010000157.1:0-5226 GCA_041307905.1 Methylotenera sp. | reverse complement strand
TCTACCTGCATGGTACGCACGCCGGCTAATTCAGCCATATTGAGTAGGTCTTTCATACGCGCATCAATACGATCGCGATCTATCAGAATTTCCTGCACACTCGCGCTATGTTGGCGTAAACGGCTCAATACAGCATGAAAGCCAAACAGGATACGTGCATCACTCATTTTTTCACCTTACGTTTCGTGGTTTTTTTAGCCACTTTTTTTGATTTAACTGGTTTGTTTTCAGAACCTGATTTAATTGAAGATTTTGGTTTTGTTAACGCTGACCCAGCAGGACCTCTTGCTGATCTGCTTGCCGGCTTTCTTCCAAATGCGGAGTCAGATTTAGCGCCTTCAATTTTAGGCGTGGATTTTACCGCAGTTTGGCTTTTAGCGCTCGTTTTAACTGCTACAGGATTTTTCCCAGATTCAACTTTAGATTGTGAATCTAATTCATTGTTTTTATTTACTAAAGTAAAATCAATTTTTGTAGTCTCAAGATCAACACGTACTAATTTAACGCTCAATCTGTCACCTAAACGATAGCGTACACCAGTACGCTCGCCGGCCATTTCATGGCGCGCTTTATCATAATGGAAATAATCATTACCCAGTTCTGTGACGTGCAGCAGACCTTCAACATACACGCCATCCAGCGCTACGAACAAACCAAAGCTAGTAACACCTGCCACCGTACCTTCAAATTCCTCACCGATTCTATCCTGCATATAGAAACATTTGAGCCAGTTAGTTACATCACGCGTTGCATCGTCAGCACGGCGCTCAGTCATTGAGCAATGCTCACCCAGTTCATTCCAATCGCCGGCTTTGTATTTTTCGCCATTTAATACCGCTTTAATAGCGCGATGAATCAGCAGGTCCGGATAACGGCGTATCGGTGAGGTAAAGTGTGCATAGGCTTCATATGCCAGGCCAAAGTGACCGACGTTATCCGGGCTGTAAACAGCTTGCTGCATAGAACGTAATAGAACTGTTTGCAGCAATTGCGCATCAGGCCGGTCTTTAATGCGATCTAGCAGCTTACAATAGTCTTTGGCTTGCGGAGAATCACCGCCACCTACACCGAAGCCGAATTCAGCCATAAAGGTACGCAGAAGCTCCAATTTTTCAGGTGTCGGGCCTTCATGAATACGATATAAAGCCGGATGTTCATGTTTTTTCAGGAATTCAGACGCACAGACGTTAGCAGCCAGCATGCACTCCTCAATCAGCCGATGCGCTTCATTACGCAAGCTAGGTTCAATGCGCTCTATCTTGCCTTGGTCATTAAATACCATAAGGGTTTCTGATGATTCGAACTCTATAGCGCCACGCTTTTCACGTTGCTTGATCAGTAATTGATAAACAGTATATAAGTTCTGCAAATGTGGATTTAGCCACGCATATTCCTGCGCCAGTTCACCATCCGCGTTTTGCAAAATGTCATAAACCTTGGTGTAAGTCATACGCGCTTTAGAGCGCATGACGGACGGGTAAAACTTGTACTGTTTAACGATACCATGGCCATCAATCTGCATATCGCAAATCATACACAAGCGCTCAACGTCAGGATTCAGCGAACACAAGCCATTAGATAACGCTTCTGGCAGCATTGGAATAACTCGGCGCGGAAAATATACCGAATTACCGCGGTCAAAAGCTTCTTTATCCAATGCATCTTTTGGTTTCACATAAAAACTTACGTCGGCAATTGCCACAACCAAACGCCAGCCCTTGCCCTGCGGCTCGGCAAATACCGCATCATCAAAATCGCGGGCAGTTTCGCCATCAATCGTAATCAAAGGCATTTCACGGCAATCGATACGCCCTTTGAAATCAGCCTCTTGCACGAGCTTAGGATATGACTCGGCAATTCTTACCGCCTCAGCGCTAAATTCGTGCGGAAGGTTATGTTTGCGCAAAGCAATTTCAATCTCCATGCCGCTGTCAGCATAATTCCCCAAAATCTCGGTAATTTTACCCATTGGCTGTGCATGGGCTGATGGTTGTTCAGTTAACTCTACCATCACAACCTGACCTGATTTAGCGCCCATGTCCAAGTGATATGGAATCAGGATGTCTTTATTAACACGTTTATCTTCTGCTGCAACAATAGTCACGCCACTGGATTGAATCACACGGCCGACCAGTCTCTGGGTGCGTCGCTCCAGAACCTCAACGATCTTACCTTCCGGACGCCCTCTCCTGTCCAGACCGCCCATGCGGACCATGGCTCGATCGCCATGCATGACCTGAGACATTTCCTTAGGGCTCAGGAATAAGTCTTCTCCGTTAGTTTTAGTTTTGTCATCTGCGATCAAAAAGCCGAAACCATCCGGATGGCCCTGCACGACACCTGCAATCAAATCCAACTTATCTGTGATGCACAAAGCGCCTTTTCTGTTCCTCATGATCTGGCCTTCACGCTCCATGGCGTTAAGGCGTCGATTGAAAACTTCACGTTCCTGATCACTGATATCCAACAATAGGTAAAGCTGTTCTACACTTAGCGGAACACCTTGATCCGCCATTGTGGTTAAAATTAATTCGCGACTTGGCAGCGGTGTTTCATAGCGACTTGCTTCGCGAGCTGCGTGTGGATCATTACTTCTGTTACTTTTATTTTTATGTTTTGTCATTGACAAAGCCTGCCTTTAATATAAAATTGCGTCTCTTTGCTGCAGTATAGTTATTTCGCAGACAAAAGCCCAGATGGCGGAATTGGTAGACGCGCTAGTTTCAGGTACTAGTATCGAAAGATGTGGAGGTTCGAGTCCTCTTTTGGGCACCAAAATTAGTATTCTTCTGTTTTAAATCAATAATTTACAGTAAATAAGCGCCAAGTTTTTTAACGGTGAGCCATTCAAGTGACCCATTGTACATGAAACTTGAATCGCATCTTTGGCAAAGCCGTCATGCCATCTATTATATTCGTTATAATTTCGGCAAAAAAATCAAGTGCAGTCTAAACACGCGAGATCCATTGACAGCGAAGTGATGAGCTTTTAAAGAGTCAGTAAATTAATCTTGAAGAGCGTAACGCTCCATCAGATAGCAAAGGCAATCCTGACGAATAACACGTTTATCTAACGTCAGCATCGATGGCATCACTGCTCTTTTTGTAACTAATACATTATTCACAATTTCAAAATACTCATGGCTCACATCTGCGCCTGACTCGCTGATTACCTGGGGTATTGCATGTAAATCTTTCACTCTTGCCCAAGCAGTGCCCGCTACAAGTTCGCAGAAATTCATATGATCCAAATTCGAATCGAATTGCAAAGATACATCTTCGTCTTCAAATGTAAAAGCTACGTGATCCGGGATTTTGACGATGCCAACTGTGTGAAATAAATCAAGGTCACTGGCAGCTGGTGGATGTTCAGGAAAATGGGACAGATTAAGAACTGCATCAATTAGATCAGCAGCATGCACCTCACCTTCCAGGCTGCCGGATTTGCCACACTCCACAGTAATAGATGGGCATATCTCAGCCAGCGCCATAGACTGCACACCTAGCGGACGACGAAAATATACCGTAGTCCTTGAAAACAAAGCCGCCAGGTGCAGGTAAGCAGGCGCTATTTTATTTATACATCCGTAATGCGGATTCAGTCCGGTATTGTTATGCACATCAATACTGGCAAACACACCGCGTGTTTTCATAGCAGCAACTACTGCACTAGCCATTTCTGTCTCGGTGCTTGACGGTGCGTCGGTGCCAGGCCAGATCCGATTGTAATCGGGCTGGTTATCCAGCCTGCGCAAACCTGCGCGAGCGGCATCAATATTGCCGCAGAAAATCGACAGACTGCGCGGCAACGTCTGTCCTGCATACTTCTTCAGCACGCTCTGGATGGCTTTCAAGCCAGCAACCTCGTTACCGTGCAACAGAATACTAACGAAAACTGCTGGGCTCTGCCTACCTTCCAGATGGATTAAAGTCGGCTTATTCAGCAACTGATACAAATCACGCGCACTGATGTCAAGTAAGCCATCCGGTATAGACTGTAAAGTATCCAACAATGTTATATCTCCCATTCATGAACAGGTTTACCGCTCTGCTGATGATGCAGATAATTTGCAGTCATATTAAAGAAATCAGTTCCATATTTCTTGATAAATGCCCGTTGCCAATGCGCTCCTGTCTGCCTACTTTCAAAGCGTGACCGCAGAATGCCTATATAGTAATCACGCTCATCACCTGCTATCCCAAGTGCATGAAGTCCAGCTTCTGCCATTGGAACAATCTCCAGCAGCAAGAGGTCTCTGACGATATGACGCCTGCCGTCCAGCCAAGTAATTTCTGCATCCAATCCATGTCGTGCCGCCTCATAAAAATTGCTGCGCGTGATTGCAAAATCCAGCTGCGATTCAGGCGCAACATTTAAAGCAGCCAAAGATGTACATGCCCCTAAATAAAGCGCGGCATTTGCAATCATATCAGCAATGCTCGGACCTGCAGGCATAATCCTGTGCTCAATACGCATATGCACCTGGCCTTTGTCATTAAATCCGATCAGAGGCCTGTTCCATCGCCAAATTGTGCCATTGTGCAGACGTAAATGCTGTAGCTTTTCAGATGCAGCGCCATAAAGGAATGGCAGTAAGACCGGCTGATTGCTTTGGTTAAATACAAAACTATCCAGCGGATTAATCATGTAACCTTCTCCAAAACTGACACGAGGATCAGCTTCCATAGCACTGGTGGTAATCGCCTGTTCAAACAATGGAATCCTGGTTTCATCCCACAGGTCAGTGCCAAACAAATATGGAGAATTGGCAGTTGCAGCAATAATAGGTGCAGACAAAATTAAGGATGCATTAAAGTGACGTACAAAAGTATCTATCGGAACCTGCAAATGTACCTGAAATGATGTCGTAGCCGCTTCCAGCATGACATCATCGTGCGTCAACTGCAGATGCTCATGTCCATTGATATCCAATTTAATCGGAGCATAGTTACGTACCTTTAAGACCTGATCATTCAGCGCCTGATAACGCTTCATAGGTGACATATTTGCCATGGTTAAATCCGAGTTGCGCAGCGTTGGCAATGTGCCTATCATTAGTGTGGAAGCACCTAATTCATTGGCAGCTTTATAGCAACGTCTTAATGTATACTCTAACTCCTGTTGCATCGCGTTAAAAGCATTGGCTTTCAACGCTTGCGGCGTGCCGTTAAGTTCAATATTGAAACGTGATAATTCTGAAACAACAAGTGGATCAGCTATTTGTT
>JBFZCQ010000156.1:0-3208 GCA_041307905.1 Methylotenera sp. | reverse complement strand
TCAATAAAACTGAAGGTATGCAAAAAGCAATTGTGAGTGCTGACTTTCATGAGTTAGGGCTGGGTTATCCACTATCTATTTCTTCTGCACACGGCGAAGGTGTGCGAGACATTATCGAAGAAGCCTTAGATAACTTTAAGGTGGTAGAAGAAGAACCGACCACAGATTATACCGGCGATAAAATTCCTAAAGTTGCGATTGTGGGGCGACCGAATGTAGGTAAATCTACATTAGTAAACGCGCTGCTTGGTGAAGAGCGCGTCATTGCGTTTGATGAACCAGGCACAACACGTGACTCGATTCATATTGATCTTGAAAAAAATGGTAAACACTACACGCTGATTGATACTGCCGGTGTACGTAAGCGTGGTCGTGTTTTTGAAGCAATAGAGAAATTTTCAGTGATCAAAACGATTCAGGCCATTGAAGACGCCAATGTTGTTATATTGGTAGTGGATGCACAAGAAGGCATCACTGAGCAAGATGCACACGTTGCAGCTTACATCTTGGATGCAGGTCGTGCACTTGTAGTTGCTATCAATAAGTGGGATGGCCTCAAAGAGGATGAGCGTGATTGGGTCAAACGCGAGATTGATCGAAAATTAATGTTCCTCGACTTTGCCGAGTTTCACTATATTTCCGCGCTGCGTAAAAAAGGTCTGCCTGAATTATTTAAATCAGTTGATATCGCATACAAGGCAGCATTTGCAAAACTCGCTACACCGCAATTAACGCGTGTGCTGATAGATGCGCTGCAACAGCATCAGCCACCAATCAGTAAAGGTATTCGTCCTAAACTGCGTTATGCGCACCAGGGCGGTAGCAATCCACCAATTGTTGTTATTCATGGTAGTCATGTGGATGGTGTAAAAGACGCTTATACGCGCTTTTTGGAAAAAACATTCCGTAGAACTTTTCAGCTTTCCGGTACGCCGTTACGTGTGCAGTACAAGCAAGGCAGCAACCCGTTTGCTGAGGATGAAGATAAACGTAAGCCGGGCGAGGGCATTGTAAGTATGCGCCGCCGTAAAACCGCGCAGCGTGCTGAACTTAAAGCTAAAAAAGATGTAGAAGATAAGGATAGAAAAGCCACAAAGCGTTAGAAATTCGCTTTACTCTTTAATAAGATAGCTAATTGAGTTACTTATCAGGATATTGTTCAAGCTTTTTATTTTCTTTAGGTAATTCATAAGGGTCTGCAACATATGCAGGCCCTTTCATTAGTATTACTACGATACAGCCGATCGCTGCTGCCCCAACAAAGAAAAAGATGCTGAACAGCAAGCCTAGGCATAGGTAAATAGTTTTTAGTTGCTCCGGGTTTACTGTGTGATTACTAAAATAAATAAAAAAAATTGCAATAGTCGGTATTGCTGAACATATACCGAATATCAGCGGTAATTTTCTAAGAAGAACCCATTCCAGTCCTGATGGTGTCTTAATAAATCCAGGTAGTTTATTAAAGTAACTCATATCTGAGTGGATTTGATTTTTGCTAATTAGTTCAGTACATACTTTCCCAGAATTTCCACCAGACGCGCTCATCGGTTGGAGCACTATTTTTTAGCATTGCACTGTCAGGATAGTTTTTCTGTAAAACGCGCAAGGTGTCGGTTTTCAAGTCTTCCAGTCCGAGTAAATCATAAGCGCTAATCTGTATTACTAGAGCTTCTTCAATGCCAGGCGATTGAGGGTAGTTTTCTATTACTTGTTTGGTGCGGTTTACTGCCGCCAGGTAAGCCTGGCGCTTCATATAGTAGCGTGCAACGTGCAATTCATGATCTGAAAGGCTATTCGCCAGATAGACCATGCGCTGTGCAGAGTCTTTTGCATAGCGGCTTTTTGGATAGCGCGTTACCAGATCTTTAAATGTCATGAATGCATCACGTAGAGCACGTGGATCACGATCACTCACTTGTTGTTTAGTCATCTTTTCCAGAATGCCGCGCTCGTTAAAAATAGCAATGCCTTTCAAGTAGTATGCATAGTCGACATTTGGATGGTTAGGATGCAACTTGATAAAGCGCTCAGCCGCTGCAACAGCTAACACCGGATCCTGCTTTTTATAATGCGCATAGGCTGTTTCAAGTTGCGCCTGTGTTGCAAACTTGCCATGCGGATAACGTGATTCCAGCTTTTGGAAATACTCAATCGCCTTCACGTAGTCCTTATCTGTCATTTTTTCTGCACCCATTTGATAGATGCGCTCTGCAGATAAGCCTTTGGTGTCGTCAAGTTCGGTAGGAGTGCCGAAAATCGTGCAAGCATTGAGTAACAGGGTAAATGTTAAAATTAAGATATACTTCATGCCAAACCACCTTTATGAATTTGCAACAATTATAACCGATGACAGACGCTACTCCACAATCTCTTGATAATTCCCTTACCCTTACCATTCCACATGACTTAGGCGGTTTACGACTTGATGTTGCCTTGCAACGTTTATTACCTGAACATTCACGCTCACGCTTACAGACCTGGATTAAAGAAGGCCTTGTTACAGTAGTCGGCGAAGTCAGCACTTCTAAAACAAAAGTATGGGGGGGGGAGATCGTTGTAGTACAGGTGCAGGCAAAGCCGGAGCAATATGCCTTTAAAGCGCAGGATATACCGCTTGATATTGTCTATGAAGACGATCATATTCTTGTGATTAACAAACCGGCCGGTATGGTAGTGCACCCGGCGGCAGGCAATTGGGAAGGCACATTGCTTAATGCATTGCTGTTTCATGCACCCCAATTACACGATGTACCGCGCGCAGGCATCGTACATCGTTTAGATAAAGATACCAGCGGCTTGCTGGTTGTAGCTAAAACCTTGAATGCGCAAACGCATCTGGTGCGCCAGCTGCAGGCACGTACCGTTAAACGTGAATACCGCGCAATTGTCTGGGGGCAGCTATGGCGTAACGGAACAGTTGATCAGCCGATAGGGCGCGACCCGCGCTCCCGCACCAAGATGGCAATTAACCGCATGGGTAAGCCAGCGGTAACACGTTATGAAGTATTGGAGCGCTTTTCGGTACAGACTTATTTACGCTGTAACCTTGAAACAGGCCGTACCCACCAGATTCGCGTACATATGCAGTTTTTAAAAGCGCCGTTAGTGGGCGACCCCATCTATGGCTATCGCGGCATTGTGCCGATTCGTGCCATGACGCAGACCTTACGTGATGCAGTCAGTAATTTTCATCGCCAGGCCTTGCATG
>JBFZCQ010000155.1:0-2523 GCA_041307905.1 Methylotenera sp. | reverse complement strand
TCAATGTTTCAGGCAAGCTTGATTTAAACGTTCCAAGCAGCCAGAACACAGCTAACGAGGATAACCCTGATTACACTGACTATAAAGTTGGTCTGAGCAAAGCGTTCTCGATTTTGAAATCTACAGGTTGGAACGCTGGCATTTACTATGTTGGCGCAACCAATGGCGGCAATAGCGGATACTGGGGCCCTAACGGTTTTGGCGGTGCAAGCTTTAATGGTAGCGCAGAAACTAAAGACTTAACTGATGATCGTTTCATTGTATCAATCAGCCGCTCAATGTAACTCACACAATGATGGCATGATACAAACCCTGCCATCATTCCCTTTTAAACTAGGAGGTACGTATGAAATTTGTATCCGCAATTATCAAGCCATTTAAATTGGATGAGGTCAGAGAAGCCTTATCGATTATTGGCGTACAAGGTATCACCGTGACCGAGGTAAAAGGTTTCGGACGCCAGAAAGGTCACACTGAGCTCTATCGCGGTGCTGAATACGTTGTAGATTTTCTGCCTAAAGTCAAAATTGAAATCGCGATTGATGACGACTTGCTGGACCAGGTGATTGAAGCCATTGAAAAATCAGCCTCTACCGGCAAAATCGGTGATGGCAAGATCTTTATTTTCAATCTTGAACAAGTTTATCGCATCCGCACCGGTGAAACCGGCGTTGAAGCTCTATAAGGAGATAAACATGAAAAAAATACTCTCGATGTTTGCCTTGGTCATGATGCTGGGCCTTGGTGCTACAAGCACTACATTTGCTGAAGATGCTGCGCCTGTAGCTGATGCAGTAGCAGCAGAAGTTGTACCTGCAGCTGACGCTGCTCCGGTAGTGGATGCTGCACCTGTTGCAGCATCTTCAGAAGCTGCGCCGGCTGAAGCTGAAGCTGCTGCCGCACCTGCACCAGTTCCGAATAAAGGTGACACAGCTTGGATGCTGGTAGCAACCGTACTGGTAACACTCATGGTAATTCCTGGTTTAGCGCTGTTTTATGGCGGCCTGGTTCGCCAAAAAAATATGCTGTCAGTACTCATGCAAGTATTCATGATTTTCTCACTGATGTCTGTATTGTGGGCAATCTACGGCTACAGCGTGGCATTTACCGGTGGTAGCCCATTCTTTGGCGGCCTCAGCAAAGCATTCCTAGCTGGCATTACACCTGATTCATTAGGTGCAACCTTCAGTAAAGGAGTATACATTCCTGAGCTGGTATTTGTCGGGTTCCAACTGACTTTTGCAGCGATTACTCCGGCATTGATTGTGGGTGCGTTTGCTGAGCGTATGAAGTTTTCTGCAATTCTGATGTTTATGGTGATCTGGTTCACATTCGCATACTTACCATTGGCTCACATGGTTTGGTATTGGGATGGTCCTGATGCGATTACCGACGCAGCCTCTCTTGAAACTGTAGTAGCGAATGCTGGCTGGTTATGGGCTAAAGGTGCACTGGACTTTGCAGGTGGTACAGTTGTACACATCAACGCAGGTGTTGCTGGTTTAGTTGGTGCAATCATGGTTGGTAAACGTATCGGCTACGGTAAAGAAGCATTAACTCCGCACAGCCTGACATTAACAATGGTTGGTGCTGCGTTACTGTGGGTGGGTTGGTACGGCTTCAATGCAGGCTCTAACCTTGAAGCTAACGGTTATGCAGCATTGGCTTTCGTTAACACAACCATTGCAACAGCAGCAGCTACTTTAGCCTGGTCATTCACAGAATGGGCATTAAGAGGCAAGCCATCAATGTTAGGTGCAGCTTCTGGTGCGGTAGCAGGTTTAGTTGCAATTACACCAGCTTGCGGCTTTGTAGGCCCGATGGGTGCAATCATAATCGGCTTACTGGTTTCACCGATCTGCTACTTCTTCGTAGCTAAAGTGAAATACTGGTTAGGTTACGATGACGCTTTAGATGTATTCGGCATACACGCTATTGGCGGTATCTTTGGTGCACTAGCAACAGGTGTGTTCGTAAACCCGGCTTTAGGTGGTGCAGGTGTAGTTGATTATGTTACTAACAGCGTAGCTGCTTACGACTTTGGTGCACAAATGACTGCTCAAATCACTGCGGTAATCACTGCAATCGTGCTGTCAGCTGTTGTTTCAGTGATCGCATTCAAGATTGTAGATATGCTGGTTGGTCTACGTGTAAGCGAAGAATCCGAGCGCGAAGGTTTAGATACCAGCGCACATGGTGAACGTGCTTATCATAACTAAAGTTAAGTTTTAAATCTGGTAAACAATAAGGGCGCGATTGCGCCCTTATTGTTTTGTGAGACTGTCAATTAATTTGCTGATGAGCACTAATGCGAATGCACGATTTGGAATGTCGCCCGTAAGCCAGTACTTGACTTTCCAGATTTACTTGCAAGTTTACTGGCTCAGCAAAGTGCAAAATGATTTGTCCATGAATATACAAAAAAACAAACCTAACGCAGGACACTAGCAGCAGGCAGTATGTACCGAGGTTACGAGTCCGCTTACAAATACCGCCCACAAGGCAGAAAGACTTCCAAATGTT
>JBFZCQ010000154.1:0-3037 GCA_041307905.1 Methylotenera sp. | reverse complement strand
AATACTGTGCACGGTATTGGTAAAGATATCGAAAAAGGCGGCGAAGTGATTCAGAACTCAAGCAAGTAAATCATCTTCTATAAATACATTATTTAAGAAAATAACATGCAAGCTTTTACGCAATTAAATGGTTTGGTAGCACCCTTAGACCGCGCTAATGTAGATACGGACGCTATTATTCCAAAGCAGTTTTTAAAATCTATCAAGCGTAGCGGTTTTGGCCCGAATGCTTTTGATGAGTGGCGCTATCTCGATCGTGGCGAACCAGGTATGGATAATTCGCAGCGCCCGCTGAATAAAGACTTTGTGCTGAATCAGCCGCGTTATCAAGGTGCGAGCATTTTGCTTACACGTGAAAACTTCGGCTGCGGCTCAAGTCGTGAGCATGCGCCATGGGCACTGGAAGACTACGGCTTTAAAGTGATCATTGCGTCAAGCTTTGCTGATATTTTCTTTAATAACTGTTTTAAAAACGGCATGCTACCGATTGTACTAAGTGCTGACATCGTTGATACACTGTTTAAGCAAGTGACTGCGAACGAAGGTTACGCGTTGAATGTTGATTTGGCGGCGCAGACTGTGACTAGCCCGAGTGGTGAGGCTTATCCATTTGAAGTCGATGCGTTCCGTAAACACTGTTTACTGAATGGTTTGGATGATATTGGTTTGACGATGCAGCAGCAGGATAAAATCAAGGCGTTTGAAACGAAGCATCGCCAGGCTCAACCTTGGTTGTTCTGATAAGTTTAGTATTTGATTACATTTTAAGTTTAAGAAAGTAAGTTCATGAAAATCGCAGTATTGCCGGGTGATGGTATCGGTCCTGAAATTGTTTCGCAAGCCGTTAAAGTTTTAAATGCGCTGAATTTGAATATTGAAATGACCGAAGCACCGATTGGCGGGGCTGGTTATGAAGCTGCGGGTGACCCGCTGCCAGATGCAACGCTGCAACTCGCAAAAGAGGCTGATGCAGTATTGTTGGGCGCTGTAGGGGACTGGAAATATGACAAGCTGGAGCGCCATTTGCGTCCGGAACGAGGTCTGCTGCGTATCCGCAAGGAGTTAAACCTATTTGCAAACTTGCGTCCTGCACTACTGTATCCGGAACTGGCATCTGCATCAACGTTGAAACCAGAAGTTGTATCAGGCTTGGATATTATGATTGTGCGTGAACTAACAGGTGATATTTATTTTGGCCAGCCACGCGGTATTAGCACCTTGGAAAACGGTGAGCGTGAAGGTGTTAACACCATGCGTTACTCAGAGTCAGAGATTCGCCGTATTGGCCGGGTAGCGTTTGATATCGCGATGAAACGCAATAAAAAAGTATGCTCTGTAGATAAGGCCAATGTACTAGAATGTACTGAATTATGGCGTCAGGTCATGATTGAGTTATCTCAGGAGTATCCCGAAGTTGAATTAAACCATATGTACGTTGATAACGCTGCAATGCAGCTGATTCGTGCACCTAAGCAATTTGATGTCATGGTGACCGGTAATATTTTCGGTGATATTTTATCTGATGAAGCTTCAATGCTTACGGGTTCAATCGGCATGCTGCCTTCAGCATCATTGGATGCTAATAATAAAGGTATGTATGAACCTAGCCATGGTTCAGCGCCGGATATTGCGGGCAAAGATGTGGCTAACCCATTAGCGACAATTTTATCTGCTGCGATGATGCTGCGCTACACTTTTAATGATGAAGCTAATGCACAACGCATTGAAAATGCAGTGAAAAAAGCATTGGCTCAGGGCTTCAGAACGGCTGATATCTGGACTGAGGGTACTAACAAGGTTGGCTGTACAGCTATGGGTGATGCGGTAGTTGCTGCACTGTAATATATTGTAATTTATAGCATGTTTTTTTGTAGGTAATATGCTGATGTGAGTTCAGCATTTCAGTAATTTTAAATTTGGATAATTAAAATGTTAAAGGTCGGTTTTGTTGGTTGGCGCGGTATGGTTGGTTCTGTACTCATGCAACGCATGATGGAAGAAAATGATTTTGCGCTGATTGAGCCACAGTTTTTTACTACATCACAAGTTGGCGGCAAAGGCCCTAATGTAGGCAAAGAAACACCAGCCTTGCTGGATGCTAAAGATATCAATGCCCTCAAAGCAATGGATGCAATCGTTTCCTGCCAGGGTGGCGACTATACCACTGAAATATTTCCACAATTAAGGCAAGCTGGTTGGAACGGACATTGGATTGATGCGGCTTCTACATTACGTATGGAAAAAGATGCTGTCATTATTCTTGATCCGGTCAACATGGGCGTGATTAAAGACGCGATGCAGCAGGGTACAAAAAACTGGGTTGGTGGTAACTGTACCGTGTCACTGATGCTGATGGCGCTGAATGGCTTATTCAAAGCTGATCTGGTTGAATGGGCAACTTCTATGACTTATCAGGCGGCATCTGGTGCCGGTGCGCAGAATATGCGCGAATTGCTCAAGCAAATGGGCGAAGCGCATCGCGTTGCCAGTGATTTCCTTAAAAATCCAGCATCTGCAATTCTTGATATTGATCGAGAAGTGGCCGGTACACTTCGTGATAAAGAGTTTCCAACCGCCCATTTCGGCGTGCCTTTGGCTGGTAGCCTAATCCCGTGGATTGATAAAGATCTTGGTAATGGCCAAAGTAAAGAAGAATGGAAGGGTGGCGTTGAAACCAATAAAATTCTTGGCCGTGAAGCGAATCCGATTGTGATTGATGGTTTGTGTGTGCGTATCGGTGCGATGCGTTGCCATAGTCAGGCTTTAACAATCAAGCTCAGAAAAAATGTGCCTCTTGATGAGATCAATCAAATGCTGGCAGAAGCTAACCAATGGGCGAAAGTTGTACCAAACGAGCGTGAGGCAAGTATGAAAGAGCTTACACCGGCAGCTGTTACCGGAACGCTGACTACACCTGTGGGCCGTTTACGCAAACTCAGTATGGGTAATGACTATTTATCTGCCTTGCTCCACTGGGGCGAGAGATAGGGTTTTAAGGGAGCGTGAAAGTGCGGAGGATTTGGACGTTGACAGAACG
>JBFZCQ010000153.1:0-3067 GCA_041307905.1 Methylotenera sp. | reverse complement strand
TAAATGGGTAGAGCGCAATGATACTAATTCACTAGGTGATCACGTTCATGGTTAGCCATCTGCACTACAGGTAATATTAGGATAGCAGGTAATAAAAAAGCGGCCGCTTTTTTATTACCTGCATATTTTACAAGGCTTATTTTTCTACTTTTTTGACGTTGGATTTCTTAGCCGTTGTTTTCATAGCACTGGTTTTTGCGGTAGCAGTCTTGCTTGTGCTCGCTTTAGAAGTGCTAGCCTTAGAAGTTTTTGCTTTAGCAGTAGTGGCTTTTTTGCTGGCTACAGTTTTAGTTGCTGCTGCTTTAGTCGCGGTAGCTTTCTTAGTTGTAGTCTTTTTAGCAGGAACTGATTTAGCAGCCTTTGCAGTTAATAGTTCAAGTGCTTCTTCCAAAGTAAGTGCTTCTGGCTCTATGCTTTTTGGTAGTGTTGCACGAATTTTTCCATGTTCAACATAAGGGCCATAGCGGCCTGCATAAACTTCAATCTGTCCGTCTTCTGTCGGGTGATTACCCAGCGAGCGTATCGGTGCCGGCCCTGTGTTTGCCTGAGCCAGCAGCACAACAGCCTCGCCAGGGGTGATAGTAAATACACTCATGCTCTTGGGAATCGACTTGAATTTGGCATCATGATTAACATAAGGCCCGAAGCGGCCGATATTGGCTACGATTTTCTTATTGGTAACAGGGTGCAGGCCTAAATCGCGTGGCAATGACAGCAACATATTTGCTGTTTCCAGATTAACATCAGCAAGTGGAATTTCTTTAGGAATGCTTACACGTTTAGGTTTCTTTTTATCACCTTCAACGGCCAGGCCTAATTGCAGATAAGGGCCATATGGGCCATTCATGAGGAGAATTTCTTTGCCGGATTCCGTGTCGGTACCAATAGTTACCGGATCAGCGCCTAAGGCAGCAGCGCCACCGATGCTGCGCTTATAGTCGCATTTCGGTGTGTCGTTATAACCGGTACAGCCAATAAAAGTGCCGTAGCGACTGAGTTGCTTCTGCAATGGCTTCCCGCATTTCGGGCAGGCTTCATCGATCAATTCATTGCCCGGGCGATCTACGTCTGCTTTATCATGGATCTGCTTGTTGAAATCTTTCCAGAATTCATCCATCAATGGAATCCACTCACGCTCACCGTCTGCCACGCTATCCAGCGCATTTTCCAGATTGGCAGTAAAGTCGTAATCTACATATTTGGTGAAATGTTCGGTGAGAAATTTATTGACTACACGTCCCACATCGGTTGGAGTGAAGCGTTTTTTATCCAGCAACACATACTCACGGTCCTGCAATGTGCTGATGATAGTGGCATAGGTAGAGGGGCGACCGATGCCATATTCTTCCAATACCTTAACCAGACTCGCTTCAGAGTAGCGCGGAGGAGGTTCAGTAAAATGTTGGTCGCCATAGATCTTCTGTACCGTAAGTACTTCGCCGGTTTCCAGATTCGGCAGTTTACTTTCGCCTTCTTCTTCCTCGTCGTCAGAGCTTTCCATATACACTGCAATAAAACCAGGAAATACCAGGGTTTGACCGGTGGCGCGAAACAGGTTGGCATCACTGCCTACGCTCAGGTCAACACTCACCGCATCAAATTTTGCTGGCGTCATCTGGCAAGCTAAAGAACGTTTCCAGATCATTTCGTATAATTTGAATTGCTCGTCAGTCAAGAACTGGCGAACCTGCATCGGCGTGCGTGCAATATCAGTCGGGCGAATTGCCTCATGTGCTTCCTGAGCGCTTTTAGATTTGGTTTTGTAAACTACCGGAGATCTCGGCAAATAATCCGGTGCAAAATTCTTTTTCACATAATCGCGGATTTGCGCTACAGCGTCAGTAGCTAAACTGAAAGAGTCAGTACGCATGTAGGTGATTAAGCCGACAGTGCCGCTGCCTACATCTACACCCTCATACAGTTGTTGTGCAACACGCATGGCACGGGCAGTGGTGAAGCCAAGTTTGCGTACGGCTTCCTGTTGCAGGGTTGATGTGGTAAACGGCGCAGCAGGGCTGCGGCTGCGTTGTTTTTTCTCAACACGCGATACTGTTGTTTTCCCGGCACTGGCCAGTAATAATTTGCCGACTATGTCAGCCTGCTGATCGTGATTGATCACAGTAAATTGCTCAACTTTTTCATTGTTCAACTGCACAAGTTTGGCAGTAAAACCATGACTATGTTTGAGTGCGTCTAAATGTATAGACCAGTATTCCTGTGATTTGAATGCTTCAATTTCAAGCTCGCGTTCAACAATCAGACGTAAAGCGGGGCTTTGTACGCGACCTGCGGATAAGCCGCGGCGTATTTTTTTCCAAAGTAGTGGCGATAAATTAAATCCGACCAGATAGTCCAGTGCACGACGCGCCTGTTGCGCGTTAACCATAGGCATTGAAATATCGCGCGGCTCGGCGATTGCATGCTCAACAGCGCTTTTGGTGATTTCATGAAACACCACACGTTTCATGAGTTTGTTTTTGAGCAGATTCTTTGATTTAAGAATTTCGGCAATATGCCATGAAATTGCCTCGCCTTCACGATCCGGGTCGGTTGCGAGGTAAATGCTGTCAGCATTTTTTACGGCTTTAGCAATTGCGTCTACATGTCTGCTGTTACGCTCAATGATGTCGTATTTCATGGCGAATTGATTTTCAGTATCGACCGCGCCATTTTTAGGAATTAAATCACGGACATGACCATAAGAAGCGAGAACTTCAAAATCACTGCCCAGATATTTTTGCAGCGTTTTCGCTTTTGATGGAGATTCAACAATGAGTAGTTTTGACATGAATGCCTATTTATAAGGTGTTTGTTAGCTAGCAGTTCGGATAATAGCAAGGTAAATCACTAAAATACAACAAGTTAAGCTGTATGGCATGTAAATTTATTTAGTAAACCTTACTTGTTACGGATGAATTCGATCTTGCTACCTTCTGTGCTGGCAAGGCTGAGCGCCGCACCTTCATTGGCGATATCACCAAATAAGGGGTCTTCGTCATCAGCCTTAGCCTGGCTCAAACCTTTAAAATCATATAAATCAGTATCTGCCAGGTGCGATGGTTCAACA
>JBFZCQ010000152.1:0-3191 GCA_041307905.1 Methylotenera sp. | reverse complement strand
TTCAATTTTTATATTTTGAACATCACGCTCTTTATTGCGGCGTTCAGCCTCGGAGATGGTTAAACTATCCTTGTCCAGGCTCGCTTCCAGATCCTTGATTTGCTTTGCCATTCTGTCCAATTCCTGTGAACGAGGACTGAATTCACGCTCAAGCTTTTTACCGCTTTCACTTGTTTGCGGTGCTTCCTGCAGAATTTTATCAACCTGCACATAGCCAACCTTCAAATCAGCAGCTTGCAAGTTGATTGCAAATGCTACCAAGCCGACTGTCATTAAATTCTTTAAAAGTTTACTCAATTAAATTCTCCTAAAACCTATACTGCTTCAATAGCGGTATTATGCCACAACTGACGCAAGCCGCCGGTGACTTAGCTCTGCAAAGTTTATTAAATTAGAATTGCTGCCCCATCTGGAACTGAATAGCCTGCGTATCATCACCAGGCTCACTGTTCAATGCCTTGGCAAATACTACTTTCAATGGTCCAAATGGTGAGATCCAGCTCGCGCCGATCCCTGCGGAGTATCTGAGATCACCTAGACTGTAAGAATCGCTATCACCAGACTCATTGGGACCCCACACATTACCTGCATCAACAAAAGCACTCATTCTAAATTGGCCGGAGTTTTTCAAACCAGGTACTGGGAAGAACATTTCTGCGTTACCAAGCAAACGTTTTGTACCGCCGATAGCAAACTCCCTGCCTGTAGTAGTGTCAACGCCTCTTGGCCCGAGTGTCGCATTCTGATAACCGCGTACCGAGTTAACACCACCCATGTAATAGTTTTTAAAGAAAGGAAATACCTCGTTGTTATAAGTATCGGCATAACCGATCTCGCCATTTAGCATAACGGTATAACCGCTATATATCTCTTTATACCAAGCATGTTTATAATCAACCTTGTAATATTGCAGGTCAAGTACGGGAAATGAAACTTCGCCAGTTAAACGCTGCAGCACACCTTTGTTCGGGAAAAACACAGAGTCTCTGGAGTCATGGTTCCATCCTGCAGACAGAACCAAGGAATCGCTGCTACATCCGCTGCTGTTTACACCACAGAAATCTCTATACCGTTGAGGACTGTCGTTGGTCAGATCAATGGTAGTAAAGTCAACGGCTAAACCAAAGTTTAGACCATCACGTTCATTTAATGGAATGCCGAAACGTACACCACCACCGTAGGATGATGATTGATATGCGCCCACATTATTCAGACGGCTTGTATCTACATCACGACGATAGATATCAATACCTCTACTTACACCATCTGGAGTGAAATATGGATCAGTAAAAGATAAAGAATAAACAGTATTCAACCTACCAGTATTTACCTGCGCACTAACACGGTTACCAGTACCTAAAAAGTTATTCTGATTCACAGTAACACCCAATACAACGCCCTGATTGCTTGACAGGCCAGCACCAAACTGTACGCTACCAGTGGACTTTTCAACTACACTGATATTTAAGTCAACCTGGTCCGCAGTACCTGGAACCGCTGGCGTTTCTACATTAACATCGGAGAAATAGTCAGTACGTCTGATTCGCTCTTTTGAACGATTAATTTTATTTGAAGCATACCAAGCAGACTCGAGTTGCCTAACTTCACGGCGAATCACTTCATCACGTGTACGCGTGTTACCTACAATATTGATTCGGCGCACATACACACGTTTTCCAGGGTCTACAAAGAAAGTAAATGCAGCAGTGTGTTGCTCTTTATTAAGCTCAGGTACAGGATTAACATTGGCAAAAGCATAGCCATCATCGCTTAATCTATCACTAATCGCCTTGCTGGTTTGCGTCACTTTTTCACGACTGAAAGTGTCTCCTGCCTGAATTTTTATCAGCGCACGTATATCATCCTCAGGTACCAGGGTCTCACCTGCTAGCTTCACTTCTGAAATTGTATATTTTTCACCTTCGGTAATATTAACCGTGATGTAAATGTCTTTTTTATCAGGGGTAATGGAAACCTGCGTTGAATCAATATTAAATTCAAGATAACCCTGATTCATGTAAAAAGAACGCAGCGTTTCCAGATCAGCATTGAGCTTTTGTTTTGAATACTGGTCGTCTTTATTCCACCAACTCATCCAGTTAGGTGTAGTAAGCAGAAATTCAGCACGCAGATCTTCAGTACTGAAAGCCTGATTACCAACAATATTAATATCACGTATTTTAGATACGGCACCCTCTTCAATATCAAAACGAATCGCAACGCGATTACGTTCCAGAGGTGAAGATACAGCCTTAACTGTTGCCCCGTATTTACCTTGTGATAAATACTGGCGCTTAATCTCCTGCTCTGCACGGTCAAGTTGTGATTTATCAAATATCTGGCCTTCACTGATACCAATCTGTTTTAGACCTTCTTTCATTTTATCAGTCGGAAAAGATTTATTACCACTGAAGTCAATCTGGGAAATTGCCGAGCGCTCTTGCACCGTAACAATCAGCACATCACCATCAGTTTCAATACGGACATCTTTGAAAAACCCTGTGCCGTAAAGAGATTTAATTGCCTGTGATGCTAAGTCATCATTCATAGTCTCACCGACTTTTACTGGTAAGTAACTAAAAACAGTACCTGCTTCTGTACGCTGAATCCCCTCAACTCGAATATCTTTAACCACGAATGGTTCGAGTGCCGCTACTGAGCTTGCATATAAGCTCGAGACCAGTAGGATAATAGACTTGAGTTTAATGTTTTTGTGTTTCAAGTTTTGGATAGCCATTCAATTAGCCTGTTATCAATCTGTTCATATCATTATAAAGCGCTAACACCATTATCCAGCCAAGGATAAAAATACCTACCCTTTGCCCAACATTTATTACCGCTTCTGATACAGGTTTGCCCGTAAAAAATTCAATCATATAATACATGAAATGCCCGCCATCTAGTATCGGTATCGGCAATAGATTTAATATACCAATGCTAATACTTACCAACGCTAGAAATCCGATAAAGACCTTTAGCCCCATGTTAGCACTTTGCCCTGCGTAACTGGCGATTGTGACAGGACCGCTCATTCCTTTCCACGACACATTCCCAAGCAGCATATTGCCCAGCATTTTTAAACTAAAGACTGCTGTTTCCCAGGTTTTTTCTATACTCTTTGCAAGCGCTTCTGCAATAGTAAAATGTTGAGTAACTAAATATTGATCAAATTGTGCTGGTTCTGTTTTAAA
>JBFZCQ010000151.1:0-6776 GCA_041307905.1 Methylotenera sp. | reverse complement strand
ATTAACCCAATCAGCATCCATTGCCAGCACACCATCTACACCAACCGTATCCTGCGTAGTAATAGCAGTCACCACAGAAAGAGGGTGGCAGCCAATGCTGGCGAAAGTAAGAATATCCGCCTGTAGACCAGCGCCACCGCTTGGATCTGTGCCTGCAAAAGTCATTACTGAAGGAGGTGCCTGATTAGCCATAATATTTACCACTGACGTTTACTTAAAATTGGAGCGGGTGACGGGAATCGAACCCGCGTATCGAGCTTGGGAAGCTAGCGTTCTACCATTGAACTACACCCGCATGATTTTGCATTTTACTGTATTTTGCATGCTGCCTGTTATCGACTTAAGTGGTTAATCCATGAAATAACTATTAAAACTCCAGCGGATTCACGTCTACGGCCCATCTAACTTTTGCTGCCAATTTATGAACTCGAAGCTGGCTAACCAGCTGCTTTAGCAATTGATGCAAGGCTGGGCGGTGTTTCGCCTGCATGAGCACATAACCGCGCTCCATGCCTTTCAGACGCTCCATCTGCGGCCGCACCGGGTCATATACCAGAACCTGATCACTCTCCCTGCGCGCCTGCGCGAATGCGAGCTGCAGAAACTGCTGTACCAGGCTGTAGTCATTTGCTTCAGCACGTAATAGCGCCGTGAACACATAGGGTGGAAACTGCATCTGCTGCCGCTCATCCATTAAGACATTTGCATAGCTCTCATAATCCTGAACGCGCAACGCATTAAACAGCGCGTGATCAGGAAATTGCGTCTGGATAATCACCTGACCGGCTTTATCAGCACGCCCGGCACGGCCTGCCACTTGCATCAACTGCGCAAACAGCCGTTCACTGGCGCGAAAATCCGGGCTATGCAGGGCACTGTCAGTATCAATCACACCGACTAAAGTCAGGTTAGGAAAGTCATGCCCTTTAGCCAGCATTTGTGTACCAACTAGAATATCGATTTCCTGAGCATGAACACGATCCAGAATCTCAACCAATGCATTTTTACGGCTAATGCTGTCACGGTCTACCCGTGCAATGCGCGCTTCCGGCAATAATTGCGCTAGCGTCTGTTCCAGACGTTGCGTACCGTGGCCGGTCGGATGCAGATCTGCATCACCGCAGCTTGGGCATTGATGAGGTATACGTTGCTCATGGCCACAATGGTGGCAGCGCAGTTTTCTTTGGCCTAAATGCACCACTAAACGGCTGCTGCAGCGCGTACAAGGAGCAATCCAGTGACAGGCCGAGCAAAGCAGGACCGGCGAATAACCGCGACGGTTAATAAAAAGCAGCGACTGCTCTTTACGCTGCAGCCTTAAACGTAAAGCCGCAATTAACTGTGGCGTAAAACCATGCTGCAGATTTACCTTAGTCGTATCGATGCAATCTATCTGCGGCAATTGCGCCGCCGTGACGGCACGCTCTTTTAAGCGCAGTAAGCCATACTTACTAGCCTGGTTGGGGTTTACTGTAGCGTTATACCAGGTTTCAAGGGCAGGCGTCGCTGAACCCAAGACTACCGGGATATTCAGGCGCTTGGCACGCACCATCGCCACATCGCGCGCGTGATAACGCATACTGTCCTGCTGCTTATAAGAACTATCATGCTCTTCGTCAATGATAATAAGCTTTAGATTCGGCAGCGGCGTAAAAATTGAGAGCCTAGTACCAATGATAATTTTAGCCGCGCCTGATTGTGCCAGCTGCCAATGATGTAAACGCTCACTTTCGCTCAAGTTACTATGCAAACTCACAAGAGGAAAGGCCGGCAGCCGACTCCTGAATCGCGATTCCAGCTGTGGCGTCAGGTTGATTTCCGGCACCAGTACCAGAACTTGAGCACTTTCATGTCGCAATGCTTTCTGCATCAGACGAATATATGCTTCCGTCTTACCGCTGCCGGTAATGCCATGCAGCAACCATGCTTTAAACACGTCTAGATCAGCAGTAATTTGCTGCACGGCATGCGTTTGTTCTGCATTAAGCTGCGGTACTGCAGCTTCTGCAATTGTCATGATGCGCTGCAACGCAAGCACGTTCTCACAGCTTGCATATCCTGAACCTACTAGCGCTTTTGCCACCTTACGCGCGCTACCTGAAATATCATCCAGCTCAGCTTCTGTTAGCTTTTTTGCCGCCTGCAAAGCAGACAATACACTACGTAACACTTTTTGTTTTTTAGGAATATCTTCAACATCAGCGATACGACCAGCATCAGTTATTTGATACAGATATTGTTTACGTGAAACCGCAGGCGAAATCTGGCGCAGGCGTGCCGGCAGCGAAGACAGCAGCGCCTGACCAAACGGGTATTGATAATAATCCGCACTGAATTTAATCAGGCTCAGCATTTCTGCATCCAGCGGCGTTTCTTCATTAAACGCTTGTAAGATGGGCTTCAGTTTTTCTAGCGCAATATCGCTGCGGTCAGCAATACCCATAACAATGCCGATCTGATTACGGCTACCGAACGGCACTAATACACGCTGGCCAACTTGCACGTCATGCTCACCGCTCAAGTAATCAAACAAGCGGTCGAGCGGTACATCAAGTGCGATTTTGAGGATAGTTTCAGGCAAAATTGTTCGAATAACGTATGTTTAAAGAAAAAATGACAGCAGTAGGTTAAAATAACGCTTTTAGCTTTTATGCAATTATTGTGAAAACACATCTTACCCAATTATTAGCAACAGCCGCAAAAACAATCGCGCCGGATATGGCGGATTTGAACATTGTGCTGGAGCGCCCGAAGTCAGCAGAACATGGTGATTTTGCCACAAATCTGGCACTTGTTCTGGCAAAGCCGCTAAAACAGAATCCGCGCGTGATTGCCACGCAAATTATCGACGCACTGCCGGCCAGCGAATATATCGCTAAAACAGAAATCGCCGGTGCCGGTTTTATCAATTTCTTTTTAAACCCGCAATCCAAACAGGTTGTGATTAAAGAAGTACTTAAAGCCGGTGACCAATACGGCCGCAATAATAACGGCAACAAACAAAAAGTGCAGGTTGAATTCGTATCTGCCAACCCGACTGGTCCGTTGCATGTAGGCCATGGCCGCGGTGCAGCAGTAGGTGATTGTTTAGCGCGCCTACTGGATGCAAATGGCTGGGATGTGACACGTGAGTTCTACTATAACGACGCCGGCGCACAGATTGATAACCTCACGATTTCTGTACTGGCACGCTGCAAGGGCATTTCAACCGAGCATGAAAGCTTCCCGGAAAATGGCTATCGCGGTGAATACATCAATGATATTGCCGCCGCGTTCCTGACCAAACATACCGTCGTTGCTGACGACATTGAAGTGACCGCCAGCGGCGACATCAACGATCTGGAATCAATCCGGGCGTTCAGTGTTGCCTATCTGCGCCATGAGCAGGATCTTGATTTAAAAGCATTCCAGATCAAATTTGATGTATTTTCACTGGAAAGTGCACTCTACAAAAACGGCAGGGTAGAAGATACCGTACAGGCATTGATCAAAAGCGGCCATACCTATGAAGAAAACGATGCGCTGTGGCTCAAAACCACTGACTTCGGTGATGACAAAGACCGCGTCATGCGCAAAACAGATGGTGGCTACACCTATTTTGTACCTGATGTGGCTTACCATACAGAAAAATGGCAACGCGGATTTGTACGCGTTATTAACGAGCAGGGCGCGGACCACCACAGCACCATCACGCGCGTACGTGCCGGCTTGCAGGCTTTAGATATCGGCATTCCTCAAGGCTGGCCTGATTACGTGCTGCATCAGATGGTAACGGTGATGCGCGGCGGTGAAGAGGTCAAACTCTCGAAACGAGCCGGCAGCTATGTCACACTGCGCGACCTGATTGAAGAGGTTGGCTGCGATGCCACCCGTTATTTCCTGGCAGCGCGCCGTGCTGATTCACAGCTGGTATTTGATATTGATCTGGCACGCAGCCAAAGCAACGATAACCCGGTGTACTACATTCAATATGCGCACGCCCGTATTTGCAGCGTATTGAGCCAATGGGACGGCGATGTTAACAACCTGATATTTGTAGACCTGACGCCACTGGATAACGCGCATGAAACCGCATTGATGCAACGCTTGAGTGAATACCCTGAAGCTGTTGCCAACGCCGCCACCGAACTGGCGCCGCACGTTGTTGCTAACTACCTAAAAGAGTTGGCGAGTGACCTGCACAGTTATTACAATGAATGCAAATTCCTGATTGATGATGAGCCACTCAAACTGGCACGCCTGAGTTTAATACGTGCAACGCAGCAAGTACTTAAAAATGGCCTTGATTTGCTTGGCGTTAAAGCCATACAAAAAATGTAATTTCAATTTTGATGCAATGAATAAATAAAATTGAAGAAAGATAAGGATTAACAATGAGCAGAGATTACAAACCCAGTCCGGAACGTACTAAAAGACAGAGCAAAGGCAGCCCCTTCTTTTCTGGCTTATTAGTAGGCTTTTTGTTGGGTGTCGCGGCATCATTAGCGGTTGTCATGTACATCAAAGGTGGCGATAGCCCTTTTGCAACGCAGCCCGACACTAAAAAACCTATTGCAGAAAAAATTGCAGAAGATGCCAAAAAATCAGCTGAAAGTGAAAAACCGGCGGATGATTCAGCTGATAACGATAAAGCGCGTTTCGATTTTTACACAATTCTGCCAGGCAGCGAGAGCAAAGTAACGACTGAAGAGCTTGATATCAAAGATCAACAGCCAGTTGTGGAGTATGCCTACTATCTCCAGGTTGGCGCTTTTCAGACCAGCGAAGATGCAGACAACATGAAAGCAAAACTTGCGTTACAGGGCTTTGAAGCAGTCGTGCAAACCGCTACCATTCCTGATAAAGGCGTATGGCATCGCGTGCGTGTAGGTCCGCTTAACGACTTGGATGAAATCAACAAAGCCAAAAATGATTTAGCTGCCAACGGTTTCAAAACTGATTTAATTAAAGTAAATAACGAAAACCAATAAGCCGAAATCTGGTCTTCATTTTATTAAATTTCAGGAACGTTTTATTCACTTGTCAGCCAAAAGTTAAGATAATGCGTTCTTCTAGTTGTCACATTTTAAATATAGCCAGATAAATCAGAATTTTAAGACATTACAAAATAAATAGTTAAAAAGGAAAAATGAATGAAAAAGTTACTCGCCGCTTTAATGTTGCTTGCCTCATTTAATGTTATGGCAGCAGACCCGGAAATGGGTAAAGATTTTGACAGGACTGCACAGACTATCCCTAACGAAAATGCGAACAAGATCGAAGTAATAGAACTGTTCTGGTATGGCTGTGGCCACTGTCACCACATGGAAACACCATTAAACGCATGGGTTAAAAAACTTCCTGCTGATGTGACTTTTAAACGCATCCCCGGCTTACCTAATGCATCATGGGCGCCGATGGCTAAAGCTTATTACGCCATGGAAACATTGGGTGTTCTGGAAAAACTGCACACTCCACTATTCAATGCTATTCACAAACAAAAAAGTCTGAACCCGACTGATGAAAAAGCTGCAATTGACTGGATCACCAAACAAGGTGGCTTTGACAAAGCTAAAGTAGAAGAAGCATTCAACTCATTCTCAACCAATGCCAACTTAAAACGTGCCGCCAATGTGTTTCGTGCATCAGGTGCTACCGGTGTGCCTAGCCTGTTAATCAATGGCCAGTTCATCACTTCAAGCACCATGGCCGGTAACAATGATGCTGCGTTAAAAACTGCAGATTACATCATCACCAACATCCGTGCTGACAAAGCAAAAACAGCAAAAAAGTAAAAAGCTCTGCTAAATCAGCCATTCATAAATGAGCTGAGTTTTAACTGCCTTAGATCAACCCGTTTTTACCTAGATGTAGAAACGGGTTTTTTATATTTTTATACTAGGACATAGCTATGAAAGTTTTTATCACCGGCGCATCCAGCGGCATAGGCGAGGCCCTTGCACATGAATATGCGAAAAGATATAAAAATGGCAATACGATCATAGGTCTGGCTGCCAGACGTAGCGAGCACTTACAAAACTTACAGGCAACGCTGAAAGAAAAATTCAATGTCGAATGTGTAGTTTATACATTAGATGTACGTGATCACAACAGCCTTAGCACTGCAGCAGCAGATTTTATGCATCAGCATGGCTCACCTGATGTAGTCATTGCCAATGCAGGAGTAAGTAGCGGCACCCTGACCGAGCACCAACAGGATATCGCAACATTTCAGGCCGTTATGGATATTAATGTGCTTGGGCTGGTAAACACGTTTCAGCCATTCATTACAGCCATGCGTGAAGCCGGAAAAGGCCATCTGGTGGGTATCGCAAGCGTCGCCGGAGTACGTGGCCTACCTGGCGCAGGTGCCTATAGCGCCTCAAAAGCCGCAGCCATCGCCTACCTTGAAAGCCTGCGCGTGGAAATGCTACACCACAACATTGCTGTCACCACCATCGCACCCGGCTACATCCGTACGCCAATGACAGATATTAACAGCTACAGCATGCCGTTTTTAATGGATGCAGATATTGCTGCCGCCAAGTTTGTGAATGCGATTGAAAAAAAACGCCGTTTTGTAGTGATTCCGTGGCAGATGGGCTGGGTGGCAAGATTGATGCGTTTTATTCCCCCGGTGTTATGGGATTTTCTGGCAAGAAATGCACCTCATAAATCTCGGATTGATGTGGAATAATATTTGGTCGCAGATTAAGCTGATTAGAGCAGAGCGTTATAATTTAACCATGACAACTGCAGACTTTTATACCGAGGCTTCTGATTTTCTGATGGGCGTA
>JBFZCQ010000150.1:0-4750 GCA_041307905.1 Methylotenera sp. | reverse complement strand
CCACCAGCCTTTTATTTCCTCTATAGTTCGGTAGCATCCATGACAATGTCCGGATACTTCATCTATGCTGCAAACGCCTATGCATGGTGATTGAACTTCTTCTTGTGCAATTTCAGACATACTATTAATCACTTATACCAAATTTATTATTTTGTATTAACCCTACTTGCCTATTAACTCAGCACGCCGTGGCACTGTTTATACTTCTTGCCAGAGCCGCATGGGCATGGATCATTACGACCGACCTTGGCACCCTCACGCACCATAGGCTGTGAAGCTTCGTCAGCACCTTCTTCAGCAACTGATACGCCTAGCGCCTCATCATAGTTAGCATGCTGATATTGTACGTTCTCAACCTCTACCGGTTTTTCAACCGCCTCAACATCAGCTTCAGTTTTCACCTGTACCAGCATGGTCACTTTTGTCACTTCAGTTTTAATCGTGTTCAATAAGCCTTCAAACAATTCAAACGCTTCACGTTTGTATTCCTGTTTAGGGTTTTTCTGCGCGTATGAGCGTAAATGAATGCCCTGACGTAAATGATCCAAAGCTGACAGATGTTCACGCCAATGATTGTCAACGCTCTGCAGCATGACTGACCGCTCGAACTGGCGCAGGATTTCAGGGCTGGCTTGCTCCTCTTTCTCAGCATAGGCTTTGTTGGCCTCTGTGAGAATAAAGTCGCGCAGCGTTTCTTCATGGATATCCGGATTATCTTCCAGCATTTTCTGCAGCGGCAGTTCCAAGCCAGTTTCGGCTTTTAATTCACGCTCAAGCGCCGGCACATCCCATTGTTCTTCAACGCTTTCAGGCGGAATATGCGTTGAGATCATGTTAATCAGTACATCTTCGCGCATCGCAGCAATGGTTGCGCCAACATCTGTTGCTTCCAGCAATTCATTACGTTGCTCATAAATCACCTTACGCTGATCGTTTGCTACGTCATCATATTCAAGCAATTGTTTACGGATATCAAAGTTACGGCCTTCAACCTTACGCTGTGCATTTTCAATCGCGCGCGTCACCCACGGGTGCTCAATCGCCTCGCCATCCGGCATATTAAGCTTGCCCATAATCGCCGAAACGCGGTCAGAAGCAAAAATACGCAACAGCTGATCTTCAAGTGAAAGGTAAAAACGGCTAGAACCTGCGTCCCCCTGACGACCGGAACGACCACGCAGTTGGTTATCCACACGGCGTGATTCATGACGCTCAGTACCTACAATATGCAAACCGCCGGCAGCCAGAACGCCATCATGGCGCTGTTGCCATTCAGCTTTAAGTTGCGCCACGCGCTCTGCTTTCTGAGAGTCTGTTAAGTTAGCATCTGCCTCGACTGCAGCAATATCAGATTCAGGATTACCGCCAAGTACAATATCGGTACCGCGGCCTGCCATGTTGGTTGCAATCGTAATTACACCTGGACGACCAGCCTGTTCAATAATGTGCGCTTCGCGCTCATGCTGTTTCGCATTCAATACCTGATGTTCCAGTTTAGCTTCTTCCAGCAATCTGGAAATCAACTCGGAGTTCTCAATTGAGGTAGTGCCTACCAGCACCGGCTGACCACGACTCTGGCAACCTTTAATATCTTCAATCACTGCCGCATATTTTTCACGTGCGGTTCTATATACTTTGTCCATGGCATCTTTACGTTGCATCGGACGATGTGTTGGAATCACCACTGTTTCTAGGCCATAAATCTGGTTGAACTCATAGGCCTCAGTATCTGCCGTACCGGTCATACCTGATAGTTTCTGGTACATACGGAAATAGTTCTGGAAAGTAATGGATGCCAGTGTCTGGTTCTCTTTCTGAATTTCAACACCTTCTTTAGCCTCAACTGCCTGATGCAAACCATCAGACCAGCGACGGCCAGCCATCATACGGCCAGTGAACTCATCCACAATCACGATTTCACCGTCACGCACTACATAGTGCTGATCGCGGTGATAGAGGTTGCGTGCACGCAACGATGCATACAGGTGATGTACCAAGGTAATGTTAGAAGCTTCATACAGGCTTGAGCCTTCTGCCAGTAAACCCGCCTCTGTCAGCAAAGCTTCAGCATGCTCATGACCCTGCTCAGACATCACCACATTCTGCGCTTTTTCATCCACCCAGAAATCGCCAGCGCCTTCCTCTTCGGTCTGTGCTATCAGTTTTGCAGCAACAACATCGATTTGGTTGTAAAGCGCCACGCTATCATCAGCCTGGCCTGAAATAATCAAAGGCGTACGCGCCTCATCAATCAGGATCGAATCAACTTCATCAATCAATGCATAGTTCAAGCCACGCTGTACACGCTCTTCTGTGCTATACACCATGTTATCGCGCAGGTAGTCAAAACCGTATTCATTATTGGTACCATAGGTTATGTCCGCTGCATAAGCCAGTCGTTTGGCTTGATTCGTCATTTGTGACAGATTGATACCGATTGATAACCCTAAAAAGTTATAAAGTTTACCCATCCACTCCGCATCACGCTTAGCCAGATAATCGTTTACTGTAATGACGTGTACGCCTTTGCCGCTTAAAGCATTCAGGTAGGCTGGTAATGTAGCGACCAGAGTTTTACCTTCGCCGGTACGCATCTCTGCAATTTTTCCTGAGTTCAGCACCATGCCGCCAATAAGCTGCACATCAAAATGACGCATACCTAAAGCACGGCGACTGCCTTCACGCACAACTGCAAAGGCTTCCGGCAGCAGTTTTTCCAGACTTTCGCCGTTCACATAACGCTGTTTGAATTCCTCTGTTTTCGCTCTAAGTGCGTCATCAGTCAGCGCCTGCATTTCGGGCTCTAGTGCATTGATTTGCTGAACCTTCTGCGCATACTGTTTAACTAGCCTTTCATTACGGCTACCGAATAATTTTTTGAACAACGTGGAGATCATGAAATGAGTGACTTTCCGCTAGAGGATAGAGCTTTATGGTTAATTGATGAACGAATATGGATGTAATGTTGAGATACTGAAGAATTAATTAAATCTACTAGATTTAACAAGTACTGTTTCTACCTTCTGAATTACTTTACCCCATATGCTATGGTTAATTACAATAACTATTAATTGTGTGCATTAAGATATTTTCTTGGATCCAGAGGGTTTCCAGCCAATCGGATTTCATAATGCAAATGCGGCCCGGTTGAACGCCCGGTACTGCCTACTTCAGCAATTTTGTGACCTTTTTCTACACGTTCACCGGCTCTGACAAAAATTTTTGAAGCATGCGCATAGCGCGTTTCCAGACCGGATCCATGATCAATTTTTACAAGTTTACCATAATCAGGCGTCTGCTCGGCAGTTGACACGATGCCGCCCGCTGCTGCATATATCGGTGTGCCTATTCCCGCTGTAAAATCCAGCCCCTCATGAAATGCTTTATGGCCGTTAAAAGGGTCAATACGCCAGCCAAAACTCGAAGAATTAAATGCCGCCGCCACCGGACTAATATTAGGCAATGTATCTTTCAATACGCTTTGCTGTAACAACTTGGCTTCAATGTTACTCAGACGCTCCGTACTGAATTCTATTTTTTCAATCAACTCGGCAATTTTAACCTGAAGATCAGTTTCAGATAGCGGAGCACTCCGTACTAACGGCCCTCCGCGGTTAACAGCACCAGCCAAACTGGAAACCGGGCTACCCAACTCGGGTATAGCTAAAGTCTTGGATTTATTGGCATCTGTGGCATTATCCGGCACCAGGCTTTTTTCACCTGCGAATTTCGCCAGCCGCTCACTTTGCGCATCCAGACGCATCATCCGCGCCTGCAACTCACCTAACTGCAAGGCATACGCATCAAGATGTTTTTGTGGATTATTAAAAGAAAAACGCAGATGATTGGGTATTAATGACTTCGAGCCCTGTTGTGCATCAGGCTGCTGTGGCACAATTAGCATCACTGCGATTAAAATCGGCAAAAATACCAGTGCGGCTAGAGTTATACTTACCTGCAGCACAGAAAGCGTTTTTGCTTTCGCCATATTATTTGAGACTAAAATGATATTCATACTACCCCTGATCATTACAGGCATTATATTACGTAGCCATGCAACGATTTAACACATTTCTTAAACAGCCTGAGCTAAACGCCCTGAATACACGTACGCAAGAAACTCAGGCCGCACAAAAAATCTGGCAGGCAATCACTCCGGATAACCTGGCAAAATTCAGCCGCGCAAGCAGCATCAAGAACAAGCAATTAAATGTATATGCCGACAATAGTGTGGTTGCGGCAAAAATTAAACTTTTGTTACCTAGTCTATTGATTCAGCTACAAAAGCAAGTTTGTGAAGTTACTGCAATTCGCGTAAAAGTGCAAGTAAAATCTAGCCCGCAGCCCAAGTATAAAACACCCAGAAAGCTCACGCCGGTAGCCGTTAGCAGTTTAAAAGAATTGAGCACAAAACTGGCTGGCACCCCCTTGGGCGATGCGCTGAACAAGCTTTACAAAAGTGCTGACTAATCTAATTCTAAACTTCACCCACACACTGCCGGCTTCTCTATTGTGAGTGCAGTTTAATAATGCAATAATGAGTTATTGTTACAATTTATTAACATCGCAACATCAAAGGAGTCAGCAACCGTTACATTGTTTTTACCGCTTTAGCAGCAACGAATGTTTAGTACTTGGGTTCACATACTAGTTTTATTTTGACGTTTTACAGCAAGTTTCCAAGTAACGTAATTGATAAAAATTTAGATAGGGAGAAGTCATGTCAGTCGAACTAATGGTTGCCATCGGC
>JBFZCQ010000149.1:0-2993 GCA_041307905.1 Methylotenera sp. | reverse complement strand
AGTATTGATAATAAGAGCTATTACCTGGAACTATTACTTACTTAATAAAATTAATATCAAACCACCAACTATTGACGCCAGACCCACAAAACGTAATTGCCCGTCTTTTAGCTCAACCATACGCTTAAAAGTATCGCGCCAAGCTTGGGGCATCAGCAAGGGCAAAACACCTTCTATTACGAGCATTAAACCCAGCGCAGTTAAAAATGTATTATTCACCTGCGTTACCTGTGACTACTTTTTAGGACTCTTCATATATTTGAAGAAGTCTGAGTTAGGATCCAGCACCATTACGTCACTCTTGCTTTTGAAGCTGTTTTTGTAAGCTTCCTGACTACGGTAGAAAGCATAGAATTCAGGGTTACGGCTATATGACTGACTGTAAATTTCTGACGCTTTTGCGTCACCCTCACCCTTTGTTTTTTGAGCTTCACGGTAGGCTTCAGCAATAATCACTTCACGTTGCTTATCAGCATCAGCGCGAATTTTTTCTGAAGCTGCAGAACCCTCGGAGCGCAATTGATTCGCCAGACGTTTACGCTCGGCTATCATACGGTCAAATACTGACTTACTGATTTCTTCTGAATAATCGACGCGTTTCAAACGCACATCCACAACCTCGATACCCATCTGACGTGCTTCCAAGTCGGCCTTTTTGCGCAGATTATCCATAATCACGCCACGCTCACCGGCGATTACGTCATGTACGGTGCGTATACCAAACTCGCTACGCAAACCCGCATTGACTACTTTTGACAATCTATCTTCAGCAGCAACTTCACCGCCTTCTTTGATTGAAACATAATACTTTTTCGGGTCGACAATACGCCACTTCACGAAAGAATCGACCATCATGTATTTATTTTCACTGGTGATAAACTTGGCTGGCTGCTCCCAATCCAGCGTCAGGATACGGTTGTCAAAATATTTAAGGTTATCAACAAATGGCACTTTGAAATAAAGGCCTGGCTCTTTCTTAACCGCAACAATCTCACCCAAACGCTGCACCAGCACATATTGGGTCTGGTTTACTGTAAATGCTGACAGTGATAGCAATACCAAGCCAACAATAACAATAATAAGAATATTCTTTGAATTTTTCATTATTATTCCTTACCTGCTTTCTCTGTCACGACTGCGAAACGCTTCACGTGAGCGATCACCTGTTGCTGCCTGACTTGCCGGTGGCACTGCTTCAGGCTGCGGGTTTAAAGACTGCATGGATTGTGACTGCTGAACTGCGTCATTACCGGATGCGTTAATTAACTTATCCAATGGCAAATAGAGCAAACTGTTTCCAGACTTCTGGTCAACAATCACTTTACTTACACTAGACATGATCTGTTCCTGTGCATCCAGATACAAACGCTGACGAGTTACTTCAGGTGCCTTGTTATATTGCGCCAGAATCTGGTCAAAGCGGCTGGCGTTACCAATCGCTTCACTTTCAACTTTCAACTTATAACCAGCTGCCTCAGCCAGCAAACGCGAAGCGGTACCACGTGCTTTTGGAATCACATCATTAGCGTAAGCCTGACCTTCATTAATCTGGCGCTGATTATCCTGATTAGCTCGGTTAACATCTTCAAACGCCTCTTGCACCTGCTCAGGTGGCTGTGCACTTTGTAGAGACACGCTGATAATTTTTACGCCGGTTTTGTAGCTATCAAGAATAACCTGCATACGCTCAGAAGTATCGACAAGGCCTTTTTGTAACAAATCATCCAGCTTGTTCTTGCCAACCACTTCACGAATTGCAGTTTCAGCCGCTGACATGACTGCATCATCAGTGGAACGGTTGTTGAATAAATAATCTTTTGCATTGTTAAGGTTATACTGCACCGCAAATTGCAAATCGATAATGTTTTCATCTTCCGTCAGCATTAAAGATTCTTTTGGCAATCTGGTTTTACCGCCGCTGCCTTCAGCATTACTTCTGTAACCAACCTCAAGTCTGCGCACCTGTTCCATATTCACAACCTGAACACTCTCAATCGGATACGGCAAATGCCAGCGTGGACCTGGTGAAGTCACTTCATCCTGGACTTTACCGAAACGCTGTACCACACCAAGCGAACCTTGATCAACAATATAAAAGCCTGTCGCCAACCAAATCAAGCCAACCAGGCCCAATATAGGAAGCAAAGGCAAATTAACACTTGCTGGCTGCGGACGGCTGGATTGCGGATTCGACTGATTACCGCCACCTTTACCGAATAAGGTATTAATTTTACGGCTTAAATCACGCATCACCTCATCCAAGTCTGGCGGACCTTCATTATTTTGTGCTCTCCAACCAGGAAATTTAATCATTCATTACTCCAGAAAAACATTTGTTAATTATTATCAAACTTAATTACCATCAAACTGAGAAATTACTGATAAAGCATCAATTCAACTAATGTAAGTTATGCATAAGCACTTTCTTCAGTGCTTATTTTTTGTAAATACTGATAATGTTCTGCCATGGCTAACCTCAGCAGATCCATTCCCGCTCCTGTTTTGGCTGATACGTGCAAAGATGAAATTCTACCACATTCATCACGTGCCAATGCAGGCTCCAAGCCTGCGCGATCAATTTGATTATGCACTAGAATCTGCGGCACTTTGGCAGCACCGATTTCAAGCAACACTTTATTTACCTGCGCAATCTGCTCATCACGGTTACTGCTGGCGGTATCCACAATATGTAGTATCAGGTCTGCCTGCGCAGCTTCTTCAAGCGTCGCGCCAAATGCCTCAACCAGCGCATGCGGCAAGTGCTTGATAAAGCCTACCGTGTCAGAGAGTACAACTTGCCCGCAGCCCTCAATAAAAATTTTGTGCGTGGTCGTATCCAGTGTTGCAAACAGCTGGTCTGCGGCATAAATATTTGCCTTGGTAAGTCGGTTAAAGATAGTGGATTTTCCGGCATTGGTGTAGCCAACCAGGGACACTGCCATTACATTTGAACGCTTACGCGCACGACGCTGCATACCGCGCTGCGCCTTAAG
>JBFZCQ010000148.1:0-4914 GCA_041307905.1 Methylotenera sp. | reverse complement strand
GTTAAGTACGATAGCCGAGACCAGATAAATCATACCGCTCATGCTTAGACCATAGGGCATCAAAGAAACTGCTACCAGAATTACAGTGTATAAAAGAATATGCAGCAGTGTAAATGCTTCGCCATGGGTAACCGGCAGCATAGGCATGCCGACTTTTGCATACTCTTCACGGCGGTAAAGCGCCAGCGCCCAGAAGTGCGGCGGTGTCCATGCGAATATGATCAGGAACATAATCAGGGATTCAGGTGAGACGGTGTTGGTGACTGCCGCCCAGCCTAAAATCGGCGGCATAGCACCGGAAGCACCGCCGATTACAATGTTCATTGGTGTGGCAGGCTTTAGAAATATTGTATAGATCACTGCATAGCCCACAAACGTAGCCAAGGTAAGCCACATCGTGAGTGGGTTCACATAAAAATATAAAATTGCCAGACCAGTGCCGCCAAGTAGTGTGGCAAATACGATGGTTTCCATGGACGAAACCTGGCCTGTCGGCAGTGGGCGCGCGCGCGTACGCGCCATGATGGCGTCAATCTGGTGTTCTATCAGGCAATTGAATGCGGCTGCTGCGCCAGAGGCAAAAGCAATACCAATTGTTGTTGCGAGTAGTAGCGGCCATGGCACCATGTTCGGCGTTGCGAGAAACATGCCGATCAGTGCTGTGAACACAATCAGTGAAGTCACGCGTGGTTTACATAGGGGGAAGAAGTTTTTTAAACGTGGCGCAAGTTCTTTAATGTGGCTCATCAGGGTTATATTCATTTGCATCTCGCTTTTATATTTTTGAGCAGTCATGGTTTGGCCTCGTTTCCGGTACTTTTTAATTAGGTTCTGCAATTTTGGAATTGATTACTACGATGATAATTGCCAATAACGCCGCTCCCAGATTATGCGCTACTGCCAATACTAAAGGTAAATGCAGGATCAGGTTTGCAATGCCAATGCAAACTTGTATAACCAGAGCTGCAAGTAGTAGCCATGCAATCTTGTTAAACGCCGGTATTCTGATCAGCACTAATGCAAGACTACCCAGGTAAATAAACGTCACCAGCGCGCCGATACGATGTGTCCACTGTATTGCGGTGAGCGCTGGCAGGGTCAGGTTGCCTCCATTAGCACTCTGGCCAAGCTCACGCACCAGATGGAACGCGTCTTTGAAATCCATTTCTGGCATCCATGCGCCGTGGCAGGTTGGAAAGTCCGTGCAGGCAAGCGCAGCGTAGTTGGTGCTGGTCCAGCCCCCAAGAAATATCTGTCCGAGCAAAATTAAAATCGCACCGCGTATTAATAGTTTTAATGTCGGTGAAATAGCATCTGATTGGCTGAAACTCCCCCAGTGGCGATGTGCAATCCATACCAGCAGGCCTAGCGTTGTCATGCCGCCAATCAGGTGAGCACTCACGATCGCCGGTTTCAGCAGCATAGTCACCGTCCACATGCCCAATGCTGCCTGAAAAGTGATAATGAGCAGCAGCGCAGAAGGCAGCACGGGGCTTACTTTAATATACTGCTTGCTGCACCAGCCAAATGCAAACAGCGCCAGTACAATTAGGCCTAATGTGCCCGCGAGATAGCGGTGCGCCATTTCTTTCCAGGCCTTACCGGTTTCAATGGTGCTGTGTGGAAAGATTTCCTGTGCTTTTTGAATGGCGGTTTCACTTTGTGGAACCGTCAGTGTGCCATAGCAACCTGGCCAGTCAGGGCAGCCGAGCCCGGCATCAGAAAGGCGAACGTAAGCGCCGAGCACTACTACACAAAGCGCGAGAACGGCGCCGAACCAGGATAATTGTTTGAAGCGGTTGTAATTGACCATTATCCAGCCCAGGAATACTTCATGAGTCGGATCACATCTTTGCGAATTAAGGCCGGGTCTGTATCCGGTGCATAACTCATCATGAAATGACCAAGCGGGTCAACCAGATAGGTTCTATCTGCCTGCGTTGACGTTCCGTCATTAATATTGAATTGATCACTCAGCGCCGAAATTTCGGTGCCGGGTTGATTAATAATCAGCATATCCGGGTAGTCCTGTTTTATCGTGATCACTTCTTGCGAAGTTGTGATAAGCACGCGTTGCATTCGTGGAATTTCTTTGTATAAAGAAGTATGTAACTGGCGCATGTTGTGTAATTTATCATGACACTTCTTTTCACAGTTGTCTGCTATATAAACCATACTCCATTTGTCTTTCCATACATCCGGTTTTACAACGCTGCCGTCACTCGACATCAGTGCGTAATTCATAGTCAGTAATTTCGCAGGGACTACCAGATCACCGATACTTTCGCCTTTTGGTCGCCAGTCAAGTTTGTACATAGCTACAACCGCGATAATAGGTGTGATAAAAAATATCAGCATGGATATCAGCATCATGCGACCTCTGCGCTGTCTATCCAGATATTCTTTATTTTCTACTTCAATTTGCATATTGTAAGTTTGCCTAATGGTTGAGGTTAATTGCTTGTTTTTTTAATGCTTGTATACAAAAAAATCAGAATACTGGCAATTGCAAAACCAAACCATTGGTATGCGTAGCCCATATTGGTAGCGATTTTATCTGCAGGTAATTGCCAGTTACGTACAAAGCCGCCTGCATTGCTTTTGCTATCAAGCTTAATGACGATAGGCAACACCTTAATAGCCACGCTGTTCTGATAGCGTTCCAGATCCATGTGCTGCCATACTTTATCCCATTGGCTTTTTTGCGCTTTACTTTCCAATGTAAAAATCTTTTTGCTTGGTACCCATACCAGGCCCACAATTTCTAACAATTCTTCCGGTGTGTTAATCAGCGGTATCTCCGTATGTGTTGCACCTCCAGCGATCCATCCGCGATTGATCAGAACATAATCATTCCTGCCTTCAATTTTTAGCGGAGTCACTACGTGAAACCCTCCGCGGCTACCTTCAACCTGATTATCAAGCAGTATCTGGTACTCAGTTTCGTAATGGCCTTTTATTTTTACTTTTTTATGCTTCCATGTGTCCAGGTTATCCAGTTGGGCAGGCAGGTTCAATGCTTCATTGTCTAAAGATTCATTGTAACTGTTCTGAATATCTTGTTTTAAATGCGCCTTGTTGTATTGCCACAGACCAAGCTTGATAAAAAGCGGTACGCAAATAATCAGCACCACCAAGCCGGTCCATGAAAGGCTGAATATGTAGTTCGAGAATCTAAATTGCTTTTGTGGCATACGCATCGCATAATGTCTTATCTACATTGATAGGACATTAATATGGTTTTCAAAATAGTTGTTGTATTAGTTTTGTTTGTCATTATTGCCAGCCTTTTTTCTGCCTTATATTTTCTAGCTAAAGATAAAGATGGCGGGGAGCGTACTGTAAAAGCCTTAACGCTGCGTATCGGTCTTTCTATTACTTTATTCGTATTGCTATTGTTAGGGTATTACTTCGGTTTAATCGGGTCAGGTCAACATTAGTTTCTAAAGTCTTTAAGTGTTTAATCTAAGCTAAGAAAAAGGGGTGCATATACAGCGCCCCTTTTTTATATCTTTGATTACAGCCAGTAAACGAATATAAACAAACCCAACCATACGACATCTACAAAGTGCCAGTACCAGGCAACGCCTTCAAAGCCAAAGTGATTTTTGGATGAGAAATGACCTTTCATTGAGCGTAATAAAATCACGATCAGCATAATGGTCCCTAGTGTGACGTGGAAGCCATGAAAGCCAGTCAGCATAAAGAAGGTGGCGCCATAGGCACCGCTACGCAGGGTTAAGCCCATTTCTGTGTAAGCTTCGTGGTACTCAAAAGCCTGTAATATCAGAAACGCGGTACCTAGCGCTACGGTAAAAAATAGCCCCAGAATCAATTGCTTGCGATTGTCTTTTAATAGGCCCCAGTGTGCCCAGGTAATCGTTGCGCCAGACGATAACAGTAAAGCGGTGTTGATTGCCGGCAGACCCCATGCGCCCATTGGGTTAAGTTGGCTTGGCTTATATTCAGTGCCTAGAACCACACCACCAGGGCCAGCTGAAGGCCATGTACCAAGGAAATCTTTGTAAGGTGTGAATGCCGGGTCAAATGCTGCCAGATCGGGTACGGATATAATGCGCATATAGAACAGCGCGCCAAAGAACGCAGCAAAAAAAGCCAACTCGGAAGCAATGAACACAGTCATGCCAATGCGGAAAGATTTGTCTTCCCATTTGTGGTATTGGCCAGTCACGCTTTCTGCTACTACTGCACCTAACCATTTGAATGTCATGAGAATAATAATAGCCGCGCCTATGTACATCATCCATTGGCCCAGTGTCTGCAAGTATCCCAGATCTTTGTTGGTATCGGTTGCTACACTGAAAATAAAACCAGTAGCCAGTGATAAAAGCCCTGCCGATAGAACGACAGGGTAGATTGCACCATGCGGTACAAAGTAATGATTACTTGAATGTGTTGTCATGCATAAGCTCCCTATTGCATTATTTAACTAAAATTCTAGCTAAATGTGTTTTATATTAAATTTAACGCAACCCATCAAAACTATCTGCTCTGGCCTTATTGTGCGGCTAAACTTGCATAATTAAATCGCACACTCAAATTCTTTTTGCTAACCCCTTGCTGTTATTCTTTAGCACTAAAAAATGAGTAGGATAAGGTCATTTCTTTTACATCTTCCGGCAAATCATTGCTTACAAAAAATCGTAACGGCATGATTTTTGTTTCACCTGGTTTTAATTCCTGCCTTTGAAAACAAAAGCATTCTATTTTCTTTAAGTGAACCGCAGCTTGTCCTGGTGTCACACTTGGTATTGCCTGTCCTGCAACAACCTGGCTCGTAATGTTTTTAGCTTCAAACAACACGGTTTCTACCTGCCCTGGACGCACTTTAATGCTTGACTGTTTAGGATAAAAATTCCAACCCAGTCCAGGCATTACGCTCGAGGTAAACTG
>JBFZCQ010000147.1:0-5552 GCA_041307905.1 Methylotenera sp. | reverse complement strand
TGCCCGGCGGCAGGTTAGGCCGAATGTCCTGCTCCAGGCGGCGCTCGACTTCTTTGATGATATCTACAGTATTGGCATTTGCAATCTTGACCATGCCTAGACCTACTGTAGGTTTGCCGTTATAACGCGCGACCTGGCGATTATCGGTAATGCCATCTTCTATTGTCGCAACATCTTTAAGGCGAATTGGTACGCCAGTATTGGTTGAAACGATGAGCTCGCCTAATTCCCTGACATTATGGAACTCCATATCTAGTTTGAGTAGCTGTTCTGATTGCGCGCTTACTAAAAACCCACCCGGTAATTGAATATGCTCACGATTAAATGCAGAGAGCAGATCATTGGCAGTGACTTTGTAAGCGGCCATCTGCTCAGGCTTTATATTGACACGCACTACACGGTCACGGCGGCCACCTATGCTCACTTCACCCACGCCGTTGATGGTTTCGAATTTTTTCTTTAATACATTGATTGCATATAAATTCAGTTGCTGTATTGTGCGGTCGCCGCTGAGTGCCAGCCATATCACGGCAGCGGCATTAGTATCTACTTTCTGTATGACCGGTGGGTCGGTATCATTCGGCAGGCGGCGTAATATCTGACTGACTTTTGCCTGCACCTCGTTATAGGCAACATCAATGTCCTTATCCAGTGAGAACGTGATGGTGATGACTGAAACGCCGGGAGACGAAGATGACTGAATATGCTCAATGCCAGGCGTGGTGTTGATGGCTGATTCGATAATGCTGGTGACACTGGTGTCGATTACATCCGGATTGGCGCCACGCAGAGTGGTATTTACCACAATAATCGGGAAATCGATCGCGGGTATGCGGTCAATCCCGATGCGCTGATAAGAGATGATGCCGAATAAAACAATGACGCCTGAGAGCATCCAGGCGAGAACATGGCGTTTGATCGAGAGTTCAGGGAGTGTCATGCGGCAATCTTTGTATTAGGCAATCTTTAGTTTTCAAGTCAGTGATTATTTTGCGGTATGGCTGGTTGTGATTTGAATGGGTGCCTGATCTGTCAGGAAACCGGCACCATCCATCACGATGGTATCGTTAGCGCTTACGCCCTCGGTAATTTCGACTAATCCCTTCTGGTGCTGCCCGGTTTTGACGATAACTTGAAGTGCTTTGCCATCTTTTACCAGATATACCACTTCGCCTGCTGGCCGGAGCACGAGACTCTGTTCCGGAACCATCAAGGCGGAAGGCTGCTCCCCGATAACGACAGTACCGGTTACGCTGGCGCCCGGTTGCCAGTCTGCTTCATCACTCACATCGGCAAGCACGTCAACAGAGCGATTACTTTCAGTAATCATCGGTTTTAATTCACGAATCACAGATTCAACTACTTTGGTGCTGGTCGGGGTGCTTAGGCGAACTTTCATGCCCGGTCTCAGATGGCTGCTGATGCGCTCCGGGAAAGGAATGTGGGCACGTAAACGTTTGTTTGAAATTATCTGCAACAGCGGGTCGCCCACTTTTACAAATTCACCGGTGTCGACGATTTTCTTTTCCACAACACCGTCAGTAGGTGCGTAGATTCTGGTTTTACTGCTGCTATGATTAATACTGTCAACCCGCGCTTTGGCGCCTGCCAGCTGCTCTTTGAGTACATTCTGCTGGGCAAGATCAGTATCCACCGCATTTTGCGAGATGAAATTTTTGTTTACCAGTGCCTGACTGCGCGCAACAATCTTGGTTTGGTTATTTAGTAAAGCTTCAATGCGGGCCACTTCTGCTTGGGCCTCGTTGCGCTGTAAAGCAAAATCAACAGCATCCAGTGTGGCAATGAGCTCACCTTTTTTTACTCGCTGGCCAGGACTGACATGCACTTTAACGACGCGCGCTGCCACTTCTGCTGCAATCGTGGGGTCAATCAAGCCTTCGATGGAGCCTACGGCTGATTCTGTGATTTCTATAGCGGTATCTTTGACTTCTGTGACTGTTACAAGCGTTGGTTTAGGACCCTTATTTTCATTGGCTTTGCTATCCGCTGATTTGTCTTTATTGCCGCAGCCCGTGACCAAAGCTATCACTAATGACAGTAAAATGAGTTGTGTGTTTTTGTGCATAAATAATGAATTAATTTTTTTTGTATTATTAAAAGCTAAAGTTACCGTATTTATAGAAGCATCCTTAATTTGTGATCTGTTGCCAGTCAAAGTGGGGGCCAGGGTCAGTTTTCCTGCCCGGCGCGATATCGGAATGCCCTACTATAGACTGAATTGGATAAGTCTTCCTGATGCCGTTAATTAAATTATTCAGTGTTTGATATTGTTCAGCTGCAAACGCTTCAAAATCACTGCCTTCAAGCTCAATTCCGACAGAAAAATCGTTACAACGTTCACGCCCCTGCCAATTTGATACGCCGGCATGCCAGGCACGATCCAAACAGGAAACAAATTGAATGAGTGTGCCGTCGCGCCGGATAAAAAAATGTGCAGATACTTTGAAGGTATGTATTTGCCTATAATAGGGGTGTTCATCCGGATCAAGCTGGTTAGTAAACAACTCGATAATGCCATTGTCGCCGTATTGGCCCGGTGGCAGGCTGATGTTATGAACAACAATTAAACTGATATCTGCTGTTTTCCCAGCGTCAGTCAGTGGGCGCGCATCAAAATTTGGCGATGCGATAAATGCTGCGCCTTCTGCAAATCCAGCCTGATTAATATGGTAAATTGACATAGCTCTTATAATTTATAAACTTTTATTATTATCACGCAAGATTTTGTTTTGGCGCAGGAATTTGTGCAAACACAGTTAATTAATAAACTTAGCGCTTCGGTGCTAATTTTATATAGATTTCAGTTTAAAATGCGCACATATTTAAATTCGTATTTAACCTTTTAGTTTTTAATGAAGGAAGACCTGATGGTATTCTTAGAATTAGCAGTGATGCTGCTTGTGATTCTGATCGCAGCCGAAGTATTTACCAATGCGCTTGAGCACCTGGGTGAGAAATTAAAAATATCGGAAGGTGTTACTGGCTCCCTTTTTGCAGCAGTAGGTACTGCGCTGCCGGAAACTTCAGTGCCTTTGCTCGCATTGCTGGCAGGTACGCAAAATACAGCCACTAATGAAGAGATTGGTGTAGGTGCGATCTTGGGCGCGCCGTTAATGCTGGCTACACTTTCTATCTCATTAATGGCAATTTCAGTATGGAAGCGCCGTGGCACGCATGGGCATTTAAGGCCTGAGCGCACGGGTCTGGTGCGTGACCTTAACTTTTTTATCATTGCATTCACCTTTGCCGCAATTGCCATGTTCGTCCCGCACACGTTAATTGTCGTACGTTATGCGCTGGGTTTTTGTATGGTGATGATTTATTTCATCTACGTGATGATGACAATTAATGCTTCAAAAGCGCTAGTGCAAGAAGGGCATGCTACCGAAGCCGGCGGCGATATGTTCTTATGTAAAGTTGGCTTGCCTAATAACATGACTGTGATTGTCGTTCAGCTGCTATTGGGTCTCGGTCTTCTGGTAGCTGGTGCTAAAGGTTTTATCCATGGCGTTGAAGATGCATCGCAAATATTAGGTATTTCTGCACTGTTGCTGTCATTGCTGATTATTCCGATTGCGACTGAGTTGCCGGAAAAAGTAAACAGTATTTTATGGATACGCAAAGGCAAAGATACGCTGGCTTTTGGCAACATTACCGGTGCGATGGTATTTCAGGGTACCTTGCTGCCGGCAATCGGTATTATGCTCACACCATGGGAGCCGCGCCAGGAAGTGCTGCTCGGTATTATCATGACGCTGATAGCTGCGATCTGGCTCAGGTACTTAACGGCTAAGGGCGGTATCAGAGTGTGGCACTTGCTGGTAAACGGTGCGCTTTATATTACCTATCTGTTGCTGGTGTTAAGCTGAAATGAATGTTTAAATATTAAGGTCGATTTTAAGCGACCTTAATTTATTTCTGTTCACTCACTATCATTTTCCAGGTCTGCATCGGACTCTTTAGATAGCCCGAGTTTAGCAAGCCGATAACGTAAAGTGCGGAAGGTTACCCCCAGTAATTTGGCAGCTGCGGTTTTATTATTGTTTGTTTTGTTGAGTGCTTGGATAATAGCCTTTTTTTCAACATTTTCAAGATAGCCCGTCAGTGTCAGTTCATCTGCCTGGTCGTCGAATTCTTCGCTCATGAATCTGGTAGCAGACTCATCTTCGACCATTAAATCGCCAATAGTAATCACCTCACCATCGCAAAGTGCCAAGGCGCGCTCCAGCATATTTTCGAGTTCACGCACATTGCCTGAGAACGGTAGTGTGCAAATGTATTCGAGCGCGTCTTTATGTATTGTCGGCACTGCTATTTGCTGATTTGTACAAAGCTTGCTTAACAACATGTTTGCAATTAAGGGAATATCTGCGGGGCGATCGCGTAACGTCGGCATTTTGAGCTGGATTACATTCAGACGGTAATACAGGTCTTTTCTAAACTGACCGTTATCCATCATTTCAGCAAGGTTTTTATGCGTGGCACTTATAATGCGAACATCGACAGCTTCTTCAGTGGTGCTGCCTACCATACGTACTTTTTTCTCTTGTATCGCCCGTAATAATTTGACCTGCATCAGTAAAGGTAAATCCGCTACTTCGTCCAGAAACAAAGTGCCGCCATTTGCTGCCTGAAACATGCCTTCTTTATCCTGATTGGCACCGGTAAAGGCGCCCCTTTTATAACCGAAGAACTCACTTTCCATGAGGTTTTCAGGAATTGCGCCACAGTTCACGGCGATGAACGGGCTATCTCCGCGTGAGCTGTTCTTATGGATCAGATTGGCGGCTAGCTCTTTACCACTGCCGGATTCTCCGCTGATGTAAACCGGCGCCTGGCTGCGGGCAAGTTTTGCAATCATCATACGCACATTTTTGATCTGCTCAGAGTCACCTATCATTTCCAGCGTATTGGGTTGGAATTGATTGGTTTGGGTGGTGAGTTTAAGTGCAGACTCTACTACTGGCCGTAACTGTTTAAGCGAAATAGGCTTGGATAAATAATCAAATGCACCGGCTTTGAGAGCGCTTACTGCATTTTCAGCACTGCCGTGCGCAGTGATAATTGCAACCGGTAAACCGTTATGAAATTGATTGATATAATGCAGCAGATCCAGACCGGTTCCGTCAGGCATCTGCATATCGCTGATGCAAAGTCCGTAAGGACGTTGAGCCAGTAAGGTTTTAGCTTCCTCCACACAGCAGGCACTATAGGTCTCAATATCCATGCGTTGCAGCGTCATTACAAGTAATTCGCGGATGTCGGTTTCATCATCAACGATTAGGCAGGTTGGTTTTTTTGACATGCTTGAATATTGCCTTTAATTTGTTTGTTTTAACTCAAGTATAAATGCGCTACCTTGATCCAGCGGCTGAAAGTATAGCTGGGCGCTATTTGCTTCTGCCAGTTCTCGTGAAATATACAAGCCCAGGCCATTGCCAGTAGTTTTTGTTGTATAAAAGGGTTCAAACAGTTTGCTGCGGTCCTGCAAGGCAATGCCTGTACCATCATCAATCACTTCAATAATTAAG
>JBFZCQ010000146.1:0-6473 GCA_041307905.1 Methylotenera sp. | reverse complement strand
CGTCAGCTGCCGGTAAAACCAAATTGCCGGTAGATAAATACCATATACCCTTATTTTTTTATGCACCCGATTTATTGCCGGCCGGCCATTATTCGCGTATGGTCAGCCAGATTGATATTGCGCCTACCTTGCTGGACATTATGGGAGCAAAAGGCAGCCAGCATTTTTTCGGGCAGTCCATGTTTGATGCCCAACGTAACAAGCTACCGCCACGTGCTTTTATCAGCAATTATCAGGAGCTGGGCTACTACAAAAATAATACGTTGATAGTGTTGTCGCCCAAACAGAAAGCAGAGGCTTATCAGGTAGATCCTCTCACTTTGGAATCTACCCCGATAGCAATGAATCAGAATCTGCTACATGAGACTATTGCTCATTATCAGACTGCTGCGCGTGCTTACAAGCACGGAGAGTTAAAAGAAGGCGCTAATCCGTATTGAAGTTACAAGCTCGCAGATTCAATAAAAATCAGGGTTGGCAATGTAACGCAGGTTTATTATTGCTGAATGTATTGTCATCAATCCATAGCAGCGGTTTTACCCGGTCATCCAGATTGCAGGCATCTACGTAACCGATGGCACCTTTTGTGATACTTACATAACGCAGTACTGCTTCTTCCGACTGCACGCTGTATGGTGGCGTGGTGCCATGGAAATACAAGCCGTTCCAATAGTCGCCCTGTTCGCTCGGCATGCTATCAAGGACGACTTTCGAGAAATGAATACGTAACGGATGTTCTGAATGCAGATTAACAGGGCGTATGCGTTCACCGCCTTGCCAATATTGTTTTTTCTTCCAGTAGACCGGAGCCAGATCTCGCGGGTTAAGCTGCTGAATTACTGCAGTTTCAGGGTTGCTGGATACAATAATTGCAAGCGGGCGAGACTCTTCTGCATAAGTGATATGCGTCCCGGCAAGTGCATAAAATGCACAAATTGCTGCCAATACATGTTTAAAGAATGGTCCCATTAGAATAGCACCGCAAATGAGCCCATGAAGCCACGTGGGGTATCAGTAAAGTCATCACTGCCGCCTATAAACTCCATTTTAAGCAGCTGTTTGGGCGTAACGCGTTTGGTCACGCCCAACACCCAGCGTTCACCGGAAATCACATCGGGTTTATGAAATGTTTCGAGGCGGGTGAGCCAGAACCAGTTATTGCCTAGCGGTGCTGCACTCTGCAGGTATGCACCACTGCCACCATCATTGCCGCTGTTGGTAAAACGCTGAAAGCCTTCGCCACTTATTTCCCAGCCTTTAAAGTGCGTTATAAAATCCAGACCGATCATGCGGTAATCCGGAGAGCCGGGGCGGTCTTCAGTAAATGTGGCGAGGCTCAAGCCCAGATTAAACTGATTGTTTAATTTAAAGTGAGCACCGGCTACATTTTTATAGATGATTTCATCATCTTCTTTGTCCTGATCTTTCAGGGTTTCAACAAAAAACGAGTATTCAAAAGACTGGTCTTCACCGTTTATCTTTACCGGTGTAGAGCCATGCATCATCACGCCGTTAATGGCGGCTGGAAATAAGTATTCTGTGGCTAGTGGGCGGCTGCCGGTCCAGACCAATGGGGGCGCATGCAATAGGTTCCAGCGGCCGGCTGGTGTTAAAAAGCGACCGCCGCGGATATTGATTTTTTCAGAAACGTTATAGTCGAGATAGAGTCGTTCCAGGTCGAAATAACTGTTTTTGCTGTCAAATTTTTTGTTTTCATTCCAGCTGAGTGGGCGTTCCAGTTCCAGTTCGCCAAAAAATTTGAGACGTGCATTATTGTCCCAGCTTAGCAACAGGCTGATTTCGTTCAGATTGAACTCGGTATTGCCTTTGCGCGGTGCGGTGATACTCGCGCTTGAATAGCCGCCTAGCTCAAAGCCAGAGGGCTCATTAATAGTTTCGACTACAGCTTCGTCAGCATGGGCAATCTTGCATACAGTAGCCAGCAAGGCTACACTGACTGCAACAGCTATTTGCTTGCCTGCAAATTTTGACAGACGTTGCAAGCAGATGTGAATAGCCCTGATTTTTTGCTGAATCATGATTCATGACTACTACAAACGAGAATGCGCAATTGTACACTATAGCTACTGGACCCTATGCCAAATAGGCCTTTTTCCGTCAGACAAGTTTTGCTGGCAGGTTTTTTTCTTACTGCCCTTTTGCCTATGCTGATCATGACAATGCTCGCCTTTTATCAGGCGCGCACCGCGCTACATGACGAGATTGTGAGCGGTATGCACACGCGCGCCAGTGCCGCGCTGAGCGAGGTTGATCGTATGATGCTCGAACGCTTGCAGAACGTGGCTTCCTGGAGTCGTCTGGATATTATGTACGAGGCACAGATCGGTGATGTGGATAAGCGCTTGTCGCATTTTCTGGCAGATCTTAAACAGAGTTACCGCGGGGTTTATTATGCGTTATATGTTGTGGGTTCTGATAATCGTGTGATTGCTTCAAGCGAGCCGGCACAGATTGGCCAGCCTGCTCTTAGAGTGCAGCCTTGGGTAAATATTCAGTTGGAGCGGCATCCACTGAAACTGGCGGTCATAAGGCAGCAGCGCCTGCCCATAGCCATCGACATTATTGATCATGATGGCAATAAGGTAGGCACATTGTGGGCAGTGTTTGAATGGAGTGAAATTGAAGAAATCCTTAAAAATACACAAAGTCAGGGCAGTGCAGCGGCACTACTGGATGCGCACGGTAAACCATTGGCACAGACTGCTGAATGGCAACATATAGTTGCGGGGCATGATGTTTCGGTGCGTTCAAACGGCAACGATCAGGCAATAGCCCCTATTTTCAATTGGCAAGTAGAAATTTCGCAGTATCGCTCAGTTGTCATGGCACCTGTACATCGCATGGGCTACATGTTTATCTTTTTATTGGTAGTGACCGTATTTCTGGCGACAGCACTTGCCGCGTTGCTCTCGCGTTTTATCACCACGCCGCTGGCCAGGCTGACTTCGTATGCGAATCGATTTATGCGTTCTTCGACCCAGGGCTTGCCGCCTGCGCCTGATGGGCCGACTGAAGTGCGCGAGATGACCAACGCTTTTGCAAAAATGATCGATGATCTAAACCTCTCTAAAGATAACCTGACAAAAGCGGCAAAACTGGCCGTAGCCGGTGAAATGGCGGCGGCAATGAGCCATGAGATCAGAACCCCACTGGGTATATTGCGCTCATCGGCACAGGTGCTCGCGCGCGAGAAAAACCTGAGTGCAGATGCGCAGGAAGTCGCCAGCTTTATTACCTCTGAAACCGAGCGCTTGAATAAACTGGTTTCTACGCTGGTGGATTCAGCCCGGCCGCGGCAGCCGGAATTTGCGCTGCATGACCTTGTTGGCCTGCTGGAAAATGCTGTTGCCATGCTGCGCATGCAGGCGAATAAAAAAGAGATCAGTCTTGAACTCGTGATCAATGCCTTGGTGAAAGAGACTGATACCAGTCAGGCAGTAAAACATGTACTGGTGGAGTGTGATGGTGAGCAAATTACACAGGTAATCCTTAATTTATTGCTAAATGCCATCCAGATATTGGAAAATGGCAGCAGTGTGGTCGTATCTCTGTTTGAGCTTGAGGATAGTGTTACGATCAGCGTGGCTGATAACGGCAAAGGTGTTGATGAGCCGTTCAGGCAGCAGATATTTGACCCATTCTTTACGCAACGGCAAGGTGGTATTGGTTTGGGTCTTGCTGTTTCGCGGCAGATTGTGACAGCGCATTTTGGCTCACTGACGGTTGAAGCAAGCACGTTGCCGAGTCGTTCGGTAAGTTACAATGCAGGTGGTCATGGTGCAGATTTCAAGGTCAAGCTACCCAAGCAGCAAGTACATTAGTGTATGAAGTCTGCCAGTAATCATGCAAGCAATCATAATAATTAACTAGAAGATAAAGAGAACCATGTCGCAAACGATTAAAACCATATTGGCGGTAGATGATGAGCCGCATATGCTGCGTCTACTGGAAATCAGTTTACGTCAGGCCGGTTACAAGCCGCTGACTTCTAGAGATGGGCGCGAGGCGCTTGAAATCATCCATACCCAGCATGTAGATTGTGTAGTTACGGATCTGCATATGCCCCATATGAGCGGTTTGCAGCTGCTTAAAGCGATTCGTAGTAGCGGGCAGGATGATCAGGATAAAAACAGGGCAAGTGCGCTTGCAAACCCTGATTTACCGGTGATTATTGTCACGGCACAGGGGGAAGTCAAAACCGCTATCGATGCAATGAAAAGCGGTGCATCTGACTACATATTGCGCCCGTTCGATCTTGAGGAGTTGGAGCTTGCGATTGCACGTGCCTTATCATTCGCGCGGCTGGTAGTTGAAAACCAGTATTTACGCGAAGACAAGGCACCGGATGCGGGGCTAGTTGGCACCAGCCCTGAAATGCAGCAGCTGTTTGAATCTATTCGTCAGGTCGCACCGGAAAAAGCCACGGTGCTGATTGCAGGCGAGACCGGTACCGGCAAGGAGCTGGTTGCCCGCGCCATTCATGCAGGCTCTCCAAGGAGCAATGGTTTGTTTGTGGCAGTGAATTGTGCTGCGATTCCGCACGAAATGCTGGAGTCTGAACTGTTTGGCCATGAAAAAGGCGCATTTACCGGTGCCATTAAAGAGCGAATCGGTAAGTTTGAGCTGGCGGACGGCGGCACTTTATTTTTGGACGAAATCACGGAAATGCCGATGGCGTTACAGGCCAAACTGTTGCGCGCATTGCAAGAAAACATCATTGAGCGCGTGGGCGGCAATCGGTCTATTGCTGTGGATATTCGCGTAGTTGCCGCAACCAATCGTGACCCACGCGAGGCAATCAAAGACGGTAAGCTGCGTGAAGATTTGTATTACCGGCTCAATGTATTCCGTATCGACTTGCCCGCACTTAGGTCGCGCAAGTCAGATATTCCTAAACTGGCGCAGCATTTTTTAGCAAAGCGCCGTGTTGATATTTCACCGGAAGCGATTGATGCACTCACCCGCTACGACTGGCCGGGTAATGTGCGCGAGCTGGAGAACGTGCTGGAACGCGCGGCGATTATCAGTGGCAATCAAACTGTGTTGCCTAAGCACCTGCCTGCTGAGATGGTGGGCCATGCCCCAGTGCGGGTGCCATCAGTAGCAACTTCTGCTAACGCGCTTGCTTTGCCACCGGCATTAGAAGCACTGGAGCGGCAGTTGATCACAGAAGCGCTGGCTGCCACGCAAGGCAACAAAAGCAAGGCAGCCAAGCTTCTCGAGATTAGCGAGCGCTCACTTTGGTATAAATTGAGCCAGTATCAAATGACTTGAACGTTTTAAATAGGCTGGTTGGGATACATTTTATAAATCTAGCATTCTAGATGTAGCAGATCGTATACCGGCAGCAATTTCAGTTGAAATCTAACTTGCTGTAGCCAAGTAAAGTGCCGGTCGCATAAGCGGTGTCGACAAGGGCGATCTGATAATCCGTGATGGCGCGTACCTCTTTAATTTGCGCCTCTCCCAAACGCGTCAGTGTTTCCAGCACTTCGGTCATGGTGCGTAAGCCCTCGTTAAATTGCTTGAGTTCGGCTTCATAATTCAGCCCTGCAATAAGTACTTGCTGTCTGGCTGCCAGAATGCGTTGCCAGTTCTGGTCTACATAATCAAGCGCATCATAAATTTCTTTTTTGACCGTGAGTGTTTGAAGTGTTTTAGTTGCCAGTCTCTGATTGCGCTGTTGCACTGCATTATCCAGCTGCGCTTTTCGGGCCTCGTTGGTAAACGGCATTTCAAATTTTAGCCCTACGGACCAATCATTAAATTCACCGTTCAGGACATTGCGGTAGTTGTTGCCAAAGGAATTATTCGTATTGGAGAGCGCCCCATATTGATAGTCCAGAGTAAATAAAGGCAGCGTCTGATTTTCAAGATAGTCGATTTTGGTTAAATCAGCTGCTAACTTAAGTTCCTGTTCCAATAATTCAATTCGACCGGATAGTGCGTCATGCAGTAACTTATTACGATTAAATTCGTATTTAAGTAGATTGGGCTGTGTGCTTGGCACTAGCGGGCTGGCTGCAGTATTTTCTTCTTTAATGTCGTTCATGTAGAAACGTAACTGACGTTGTGCCAGTTTTAGATTGGTTTCTGCGACGATCAAAGCATCCATTCTGTCAGCAACACCAATTTCTGCGCGATTGATTTCAACGGCAGCACTCAATCCTTCGCGCACACGGTTTTTAACCATGGCTAGATTTTGATTGGCATATTCAAATTGCTGGCGCCTGATATCCAGTTGGCCCCATGCTTCATATAATGCCCAGTAGGCTTTATCCACTACAGCAATAATACGTATCGATTTCAGACGAGTTTTGAGTTCCACCGATTTTAGCGAGTACTCAGCTATGTAGATGCTGGCCTCATTCACTTTAACTCCGGCATCTCTTAATAAAGGCTGGCTGATTGAGAAGCGTAAAGCACTGCGATATTCGTCACTTTCAAATTTG
>JBFZCQ010000145.1:0-2524 GCA_041307905.1 Methylotenera sp. | reverse complement strand
TACTTTTTATCTTTAGTCGGATTTTTGGTTTTTTATGGCTTAAACCAGTTATCTGCACGATTTAAGGATAATGCGCCGGCAGGTGAAGCAGGACTAGCGTTTAAACTGCAAATCGGCGGTTTTGCTGCTTATACATGGTTAATGTCTTATTTGCTGGTACACAGTCTTGCTCCGGGGCATGGGTTTACCACAATGTACGCTGTAGCCATGACCTTTCATTTTCTCGCGCTTGATTACAGCCTGCGTCATGAGCATAGTGCATCTTATCTTAGTGTTGGTCGATTCGTACTTGCCGGGTCGGTATTTCTGGGGTGGGGAATAGCCCAGCTATACGCAATGCCGCACCATATTCTTGCGTTACTGGTAGCCTTTATATCAGGCGCGATTATTATGACTAGCACTGTCATGGAGCTATCTTTGGGAGAAGATTCCCGGTATCTGCCATTTGTAAGTGGCGGCATTATATATGGGTTGATTTTGCTACCGTTAGGCTAAGTGTATGCGTTATTTTTGATGAGTTTAGAATTTTAAGGGGATAAATATGGATGACATTTGGCTACGAATTACTGAAAACTTGATTGAACGGGTGAGTGGTCCGATGAAATTGAGAGGTATTCTACAACCTTTAATGGCTTCTATTTTTGCGATTATGGCTGGCTTGAAAGATGCAAAACTCGGTAACGCCCCATATTTTTGGTCACTTTTTACCAATCCCGCTACACGCATTGATTTAATTAAAGATGGATGGAAAGACGTCAGTAAAGTATTTGTCCTGGCATTGATTCTAGACACGGTTTATCAGGTGATCGTTCTTGGTTTTGTATACCCCGGTGAAGCAATTATCGTTTCATTTGTTCTGGCAATACTGCCTTATCTGATTTTGCGTGGGTTGGTAACACGTATTGCACGTAAATAATAAGCTTGGATTGTGTCATTGACAGTTCTAAGGGCACTTAATGAATGAATAAAAAATCTACCATAATAAACAGGTTAAATGATAAATTTAATGTTATACGTGAGGTTGCCTTACCCAGAAGACTGTCCTGGGGGCGCATTCTTTTTATCCTTCTGATTATTTTTCTGTATGTTGGCGTGCTATTTTACAACTTGAATGAAAGTGACCGGCGTTCGCTTAAACTTAATCAAAATGGTCAGATCGCTGATGGTGTACATCTGATGCTTGAAGTGATTAGTGTAGACGTGCCGCACAAACAGATTAAGGCGCGCATGCAGATGCGTTTATCAGGTAACGTTGCAAAGGATGAGTTTACACCGGCTGTTAATTTACGATTTCTGGTCAATACGGTTCAAGGGCAGCAGCGCTATGAGTTTCCGCGTGGAGAACGCCTGATACCTATTGAGGGTACATTTGCCATGGCTGGTGAGCAAAATAGATACCCTTTTGATAAATACGAGGCTATATTTGCTTTTCTGGCGACCAAGCCGGGGCATGCCGCTAAACCCTTGCCTCCTCCGCCAGTAGCTAAACCCAAAGATAAAGTTGATAAAATTTATAATGAAAAAGATGCGCTGGCTTTGCAGTCGCATTATGAAAAGCTGGTGGGGATATCTGAACTGACAAAGCATGCGCCTGTCCCTATTTCTTTAGACATGAAGGCATCCATCCCCGGCTTTAAGTTTACTGGTGAAAGCGTAAGCAGCAATACAAAAGAAGAAGTAACGCGCATTCAATTGAACTTACAGCGCGCGCAAAATGTAATTGTTGCTTCAATAGGCATTCAATTGATGATGCTAATGCTTGCATTGAGTATTCTGGCAATGGTCATGTATGGAACGATCCACGGGAAGGAATCAGCGCTCATCCCTTTGTCGATTTCAGCAACACTGATTTTTGGTTTACCCGCACTGCGCGATACGCAGCCAGGTATTCCGCCGCTGGGCGCTTTCAGTGATTATGTTTCTTATCTATGGGCTGAGGCTATTGTTGTGATATGCACGATTATCTCGATCTGGACCTGGATTTCGAGACACCGTCCAAAAAGAACTTCTTCAACTGCTAAAAATGTAGATGTAGTTGCTGATTGATAGGCGGAATTATAGAGTGCGCTAAACCCAGTACGCCTGAATCTGGAGTTAAGACAAAGTCCAATAGTGCTCGCTACAGATAGCGAACGGTTTGTAATATTGGTTTGTAACAATGTTTTGTGACTTAGTTCGGCTAAGTCAGTAAACCTTACTTTCACTAATAAAACATCAGCTTCTCATTAAAGGATTTTTCATGCAATTGCCGCAGATTAATTATCATCTTCTTGCCAAACCGGCCGGAGCGGCTTGTAATCTGGGGTGTCAGTACTGTTTTTTTCTATCTAAAGAAAATCTATATCAGGGTGATAGTTACCTGATGAATGATGAGTTGTTGGAAGTCTACATTAAGCAATTGCTGGAATCTTCAGCAGGCCCACAGGTTGATATTGCCTGGCAGGGCGGTGAGCCGATGTTGCGCGGTCTGGATTTTTACAAACGCTCGGTAGTGTTGGTTAATCAATATCGCAAACCGTATCAG
>JBFZCQ010000144.1:0-4084 GCA_041307905.1 Methylotenera sp. | reverse complement strand
GGGTATGCGATTCAAACCTTCGCTGAAAAAAACGGGTATAGCGTTGTACGCGAATTCTGCGGTCATGGTATTGGAAAAGTATTCCATGAAGAGCCGCAAGTACTGCATTACGGCAAACCAGGCACAGGCCTTAAATTGCAAGCAGGTATGATGTTCACAATTGAACCCATGATTAATGCCGGCAAGCGCGATATTAAACAAATGCCGGATGGATGGACCATTGTGACCAAGGACCGCAGTTTATCAGCACAATGGGAGCACACCATATTGGTCACTGACACCGGTTATGAAATCATGACATTGTCCAGTGGCACACCTGCTGCACCTGACTTTGTTACGAATAAATAAAGTTGTAATTGCTTGATGTGAAGGGTGGCAGCGCATAATGCAAGTTCAAAGTAAACCCATCGATGTTGAAAAAAACAAAGTTGGCTCATTACGTCAATATTTGCAAGATGGTGCTTTAGCTTTAAAAACCAGTTTTACCCAAAATCACAACATCACTCAGCTATTCAGGCAACACTGCAAACTTATCGATAGTTTACTCATAGAAATATGGGCTGAATTACAAATAGATTCGCGCTGCTGCCTGATCGCAGTGGGCGGCTATGGCAGAGGTGAGCTCTACCCGCACTCCGACATAGACCTGCTCATCTTGATCCCTGATCAAGCAGGAAATGATGTCAGGCTAAATCACGATATTGAATCACTGATTGGATTACTGTGGGATATAGGCTTACATGTTGGCCACAGTGTTCGCAGCCTGAATGAATGCGTTGATGAAGCAAATAAAGACATTACTGTCCAGACCAACCTGCTTGAGTCACGTTTACTGTGCGGTGATAGAACGCTCTATCAGAGTTTCTGGACGCAGACGCATCAGGCTCATGATGCGATTGCTTTTTTCAAAGCAAAGCTCAAGGAGCAAGACCAGCGCCACGCAAAATATAACGACACTGCCTACAATTTGGAGCCCAACCTCAAAGAAAGCCCCGGCGGACTGCGCGACCTGCATATGATTATATGGCTTGCTCGCAGCTTAAACTTGAATGCTAGCTCACACTTAACCCTAAATGGCATATGGGCCACTCTGACCAAGCTCAATGTTATTTCAGCACTGGAAGCCAGGCAAATCCGAGATCATGAGAAAAATTTACAATCACTGCGCATACAACTGCACTATTTAAGCAAGCGCCGTGAAGACCGTTTACTATTTGATTTTCAAAACGATCTGGCAACGACTCTCGGTTACATCAATACTCCCCGCAAACGTGCCAGTGAGCAATTGATGCAAAGTTACTACCGCAGTGCCAAATTCATCAGCTTAATGAATGAAATTCTGCTTAAACAATTCAAACAAATACTGTCAGTTACACCACCGGCTATTCTGCCGATAAATGAACGTTTTGAAGCACATGATCAGTTGCTTGAAGCCAGAACAGCGGGGTTATTGCAGCAGCAGCCATCTTCTATTTTTGAAGCATTTCTGATACTGCAGCAAAGACCAGAGCTATCCGGCATGGGTGCCACACTTCTACGTAATTTGCAGCGCGTTAAAAAGCTGGTCAACCGGGATTTCAGGCAGTCACCACAGAACAGAAAACTTTTTATTGAGATACTCTCTCAACTCAATGGTGTTAACCACGCCCTGCGTGCAATGAATCGCTATGGCATATTGGGCAGTTACATTCCAGCATTTGGCAGAATTGTTGGTCAGATGCAGCATGACTTATTTCACGTTTATACCGTTGATGAGCATATTCTCAATGTATTAGCAAATTTACGCCGCTTTTCAAAACCGGAACTCAAGCATGAATTTCCGCTTTGCAGCCAATTATTCTCAGAGTTTGATGCACCGCATCTATTATATCTGGCAGCCATTTTTCATGATATTGCAAAAGGCCGTGGCGGTGACCATTCAACTTTAGGTAGAGTAGATGCCATTAAATTCTGCAAACTGCATGGACTTTCTAAGGCTGATGCCGCACTTGTGGCATGGCTGGTAGAGTCGCATTTAAAGATGTCGTCTATCGCACAAAAATCCGATCTATCAGATCCCAACGTAATCGAATCATTTGCGCATCTGGTGCAAAACACCCGTAGATTAAATGCACTTTATTTGCTGACAGTTGCTGACATACGAGGTACAAGCCCTCTTGTATGGAACGCATGGAAAGCCAGACTGCTAGAAAACCTGTTCCATGCAACAAAACGGGCACTGGAAGCCCCTGAGTTCCATGTTAAACAAACAATTGCCGCCCGCATTAAAGAGGCTTCAGAAAAACTTACCAGGTTTGGCATCAGTTCCCATACTTACGAAAACTTATGGAGCCAGTTTGGGGAAAACTATTTTATTCGGCATGAGAGCGATGAAATTGCATGGCATAGCCGCCTGCTAACACCGCACCTGAACAGTACCTCTCCTATAGTCCGCGCGAGATTAAGCCCTTACGGTGATGGCATTCAGGTCATGATCTATACCAAAAACCAGAACGATATATTCGCCAGAATCTGCAACTTCTTTGATCGAATGGGTTATAACATTGTTGAGGCCAAAATCTACACCACACAACATGCTTATGCACTGGATAGCTTCATTGTTTTGGATCAATCAGGTAAATCTGTGAGTTACAGCGGGCTTTTGAAGTTTATTGAAACAGAGCTTACAGGCAAGCTGAATGAGAATGAAATGCTTGAATCACCACTGAAAGGACGCATAAGCCGCCAGGTAAAACACATGCCAATTCAAGCCCAGATCAGCGTTGTAGAAGAGCCTGAAAATAACAATCACAAACTGGAGATGATTGCCAACGACCGCCCTGGCCTGCTGGCAACCATAGCGCAGCAATTTCTGAAATATGACATTGAACTGCATAACGCTAAAATCAACACCTTGGGCAGTCGTGCTGAAGATACATTTTTGATTTCGGCAAGAAACAGCCACAAACTCGATACTCAACGCATCGACGCGCTTTACCACTCGCTACTTAAAGAAATTTAGCGCTACACTGATCAATGGTAAATCAACAGCTACAATGGTCAGGGGCTTTCTATCCCAATTGGTAATGCTTACGCAGTGCCTTTTTCACATTCCAGGTACACGACATACCCGCCGGGAAAGTGACCAGATCACCGGCCGAAAAGCTAACAGGTTCACCGCCGTTTGGCGTTACGGTCACTTCACCTTCAAGAATATATGCAATTTCCTGCGAACCAAAGCTCCAGGGAAATTGCGACACCTCTTTAGACCAGGTTGGCCAGCGAGATACGCCTAAAGCAGAAAGTTTTTCTGCACTTGGTTTTTCTACAATAATTTTGTTCATATTGATCTCCAGATAAAAAAAAAGCCCTGATTACTCAGGGCTTGATTTTAGGCTTTACACACTAAATTGCAATTATGAATGTTTATAGTGTTTTTTCAGCTGTTTTGTTACTTCCCAGTTTGATTTCAAACCTTTAGGAAATATAACAAAATCACCTGCTTTAACAACAACAGTTTCACCGCCTTGTGGAGTAACGCGAATTTCGCCTTCCAAAACATAAGCGCTTTCTGTCATGCTGAAATCCAATGGAAATTTAGATGGCGCACAGTCCCAAATAGACCAGCTTGATACACCTAATTCCTTCAGTTTTTCTTGTGACGGGTTATGATCAATAATAATTTGGCTCATTGCTTCATCCTTAAAATTTAATTACTACAAAAACAAATGCCGCCGATAAAAGCGAAATTTATTAAAATTGGCGGTAGAAATAATTCCCGCACTTTTATCGTTATCAATTAAAATCAGTAAGATTTTTAATAAAATAACTGCTAAATATCAATGACTTAAAAACTCATCAGGATATTTCTGGGAAGTTTTTAAAACCAGAACTGGGTCGCATTATACAGCAAGCTTTCTATTTTGTGGAATGTGCAGCTTGGTTAACACATAAAAATGAGCACAAGTCAAATGAGTAGACTGAGCTATTGAGCATTTATGCATTGAGAAATGCAGGGTGTTACAATACTATTCATGCAACGATGCGGTAAGTAATATTTATCTGTTAGCGTGTAAAACCTCGCCGTTTAGGGCGAGGATGTAAG
>JBFZCQ010000143.1:0-3833 GCA_041307905.1 Methylotenera sp. | reverse complement strand
CTAAAAACAAAAACAATGACAACTTCGTTGTCCTCGCTAACATCCTCGCCCTAAACGGCGAGGTTTTAAACGCTAACAGATAAAAATATGAATCGGGGCGCTAAATGCTAAAATACATCTTTAGTAGCAACCTGAATTTCGTTTCATCATCAACAGATGACGAGGCGACAAGCCGAGGGCGGTACGACTAGGCGCAGGCAACAAAGTCAGAATTGATGAGGAAATGAAATAGATGGCGATTCAATGGTATCCGGGACACATGACCCAAGCACGCAAGAAAGCCGAAGAAACCATGGAGTTTACCGACATGGTAATTGAGGTGCTGGATGCGCGCGTGCCAGCTGCCAGCCACAACCCGATGATTGATGAGATGCGCCTGTTCCGCCAGCGTCCGCAGCTCAAAATTTTAAATAAAGCAGATCTTGCAGACCCGGATATCACTCAGGCGTGGCTTAATTATTTCAATGCCCAGCCCAACACCAAAGCTGTGGCGCTTTCATGCAAGAAACCCGGTGATGTCAAAAAAATTCCTGCAATCTGCCGCAAAATTGCACCGCACCGCGGCTCGCACTTGAAACCGTTGCGCATGCTGATTATGGGTATTCCGAACGTTGGCAAATCTACTCTGATGAATGCCCTGCTCAACCGCCGTGTGGCAAAAGTGGGCGATGAACCTGCCGTCACCAAAAGCCAGCAGCGTTTTGATATTGACGACACCATGAGCATCACCGATACACCGGGCATGATGTGGCCCAGAATTGCTTACGAATCAGACGGCTACATGCTGGCTGCCAGCCATGCTATTGGCCGCAACGCAGTCATTGATGAAGACGTAGCAACGTTTTTAGCCAACAATCTGCTCAAGAACTACCCGGCCCTGCTGAATGTTCGCTATAAACTGGATGCAATGAAACTTGACGTCACCAAGATGGATGGTGTTGATCTGCTAGAAGCGATTGCCAAACGCCGCTCATACAAACGCCATGATGGGCTATGGGACATGGAAAAAACAGCGGTTGCTTTTTTAACAGATTACCGCAGCGGCGCTATCGGCCGCGTGAGTCTGGAGTCACCAAACTCCAGAGCTGAAATGATTGCACATACAAAACCAGAACAACCTGAACAAGCAGATAAGTCAGAGAACAGCTTAGATAGCTCCTCAAATACCGACAGCACAACAGGCACGCCTCAGTAAGATCCTCAGTAATGCTTAACTCTATGAATACGCCTCAGCGTGAGGCAGTGAAATATCTTGACGGACCGCTATTAGTACTAGCGGGTGCCGGTAGCGGCAAAACCCGTGTGATTACACAAAAAATCAGTTATCTGATTAATGAAGCTGGCTACAACCCGAAAGAAATCGCCGCAATTACGTTTACCAACAAAGCCGCTCTGGAAATGCAGGAGCGTGTAGGCAAACTGATGCAAGGCAAAAATACAAAAGGCCTGACCATCGCAACATTCCACTCGCTTGGCCTGCAAATGCTACGCGCTGAGGCTGCCTTGCTTGGTTATAAGCCGCAGTTCTCAATTCTGGATTCATCCGATAGTTTCAAGATTCTGGCTGACGTACTGGCAACTACCGATAAACAATTGCTACGCAAAACGCAGTGGCAGATATCAAACTGGAAAAATGCGTTCATCAACCCGGATCAGGCAAAAGCGCAGGCAGATGAAGAACTTACCGTAGCTGCAGCCAAGGTGTATCAAATCTACCAGCAAACTCTAAAAGCCTACCAAGCGGTAGACTTTGATGATTTAATCAAACTGCCAGTCGAATTATTTGAACAGTATGAAGAAGCGTTAAATAAATGGCAGCGTAAACTGCAATATCTGCTGATTGACGAATATCAGGATACCAATGCCTGCCAGTACAAGCTGGTTAAAATGCTAACTGGCGTACGCGGCCAGTTTACCGCTGTGGGTGATGATGACCAAGCCATCTATGGCTGGCGCGGTGCCGATGTTGAAAATCTGCGCCAACTCACCACCGACTTCAGCAAGCTGAAAGTCATCAAGCTCGAACAGAATTATCGATCTACAGTGCGCATTCTGCGCGCTGCTAATCAGGTGATCAGCAACAACCCGAAACTGTTCGAGAAAAAACTGTGGAGCGAACATGGCACCGGTGACATGATTCAGATTACTGCAGCCATGAGCGAAGAGCACGAGGCAGAAAGCGTAGTCATGAAGTTGCAGGCGCACAAGTTTGAAAACCGCACCTATTACAAAGATTACGCCATTCTCTACCGCGGCAACCATCAAGCAAGGATTCTTGAACAGCATTTACGCAACCAGAAAATTCCCTACACTGTATCGGGTGGACAATCATTCTTTGATAAGGCAGAAATCAAGGACTTGATCAGCTACCTGAGATTAGTGGCAAATGAAGACGATGACCCTGCATTTATCCGCGCTGCTACCACGCCTAAAAAAGGTATCGGCAACACTACGCTGGAGCGCTTGGGAGAGTACGCCAGTGCGCATAAAATATCATTGTTTTCCGCAGCATTTGAAGGCGACTTTCAAAGTGAAATCGGCAATAAACAGCTGGAAGATTTACTTAATTTTTGCCAATATATTAATAAGCTGCAAGAAAGAGCCGTTCGTGTACCGGCTGGCGACGTACTGAATGATTTGCTGGCAGCGATTCAATATGAGGCCTTTCTATACGACACTGAAGAACAACACGCAGCCGAGGTTAAATGGGCTAACGTGCTTGATTTCATTGGCTGGCTGACTAAGAAAGGTGAATCCAGCACCGAGTATGGCAATGAAACCGACGGTAAAAACCTTCTGGAGCTGACACAGATGGTGTCACTGATGAGCATGCTTGAGGGTCGTGAGAATGGCGAGCCGGATGCTGTAAAACTATCAACGCTGCATGCGTCCAAAGGTTTGGAGTTTGGCCATGTATTTCTGATCGGCTGCGAAGAAGGCATATTGCCGCACCGCGAAAGCATTGATAACGACAAAATTGAAGAAGAACGCCGCCTCATGTACGTTGGCATTACACGAGCGCAAAAGTCACTGAATATTTCATGGTGCAAAAAGCGTAAACGTGCGGGTGAAATGGAAATGTGCGAGCCAAGCCGCTTCATTGCAGAGATCCCTAAAGATGACGTACGTCACTTTGGCAACCCATTTAATAAAGACCCCGAAGCCAGTAAAGATTTCGGTAAATCTAAAATGGCTAATATCAGAGCCATGCTGGGTAAGAATTAGTGGTTTTTAAACCATTTAATGCTGGCAATAGCCCACAACCATACAAAAAATATATGAAAGTTACACATGCCGTACATCACCTTAGATAGCGCTTCACTTGCCTACGGCCATCACGCCCTGCTCGACCATGCATCTTTTCAACTTGATGCCGGCGAGCGCGTCGGGCTGATCGGCCGCAACGGTGCCGGCAAGTCCAGCCTGCTGAAAGTCATTGCTGGCACAGCAAAACTGGATGACGGCACGGTATGGCGCGACCCTGGCGCACGTGTCGTCTATGTACCACAAGAGCCAGAACTTGACGACACACATACTGTATTTGAAGCGGTGTCTGAAGGTCTGGGCAACTTACAGCAAACCATTGTCGATTATCATCAGGTCACCCATGATATGGGCATGCCAGATGCAGATATCGATGCGCTGATGATACGCATGCAAGCATTACAGCACGACCTTGATGCGCATAATGGCTGGGCAGCACAATCGCGCGTAGAGGCAGTTTTAAGCCGTTTGAACCTGGATGCCGATGCACTTATCAGCACGCTATCCGGCGGCTGGCGTAAGCGCGTGGCATTAGGTCGTGCTTTGGTTGCAGAGCCTGAAGTGCTGTT
>JBFZCQ010000142.1:0-13549 GCA_041307905.1 Methylotenera sp. | reverse complement strand
ACCTTTTTGACCGGCTGTATCCAGGATTTTGTCCACGAGGAAGCCAGGGCCCATTGGGTCTTTTTGTTGCAGAATATCTGCAGTGATTTCAATAAGGAAGCTTGATAACTCGCCTTTGTTCCACTCGGCAAATACTTTACCGATTTCGTCTGCTTCCATGCCCAACAGGTTTCTCATCAACCAGTAGGCTTCACAGATCAATTGCATATCGATGTATTCGATACCGTTGTGTACCATTTTAACGTAGTGACCAGCACCGTCGGGACCGATGTACTCAGCACATGAGAAACCGCCAACTACTGGTTTACCAGGAGCTCCGCCTTCTAAAGGTGCGCCGGTTACCGGGTCAACTTTAGCTGCGATATCGCGCCAGATTGGCTCTAAACTTGCCCATGCCTTACGTGTGCCTGATGGCATCAGGCTCGGGCCGAAACGAGCACCGGTTTCACCGCCAGATACACCTGAACCGATGAATTCGATGCCTTTAGCAGTTAATTCTTTTTCACGACGGATTGTGTCTGTCCATAATGCGTTACCACCATCGATAATGATGTCGCCTTGCTCCAGGAACGGTAACAATGCGTTGATAGTTACGTCCGTTGCACTACCTGCTTTAACCAGCAGGATAATTTTACGTGGGCGTTTGATACTTAATACAAATGAAGCTAAATCTGCATGACCAACCACGTTAGCGTGTGATGGCTCATTTTTTTTACATTCTTCAATGAAATTGACCATTTTCTTTGGGTCACGATTGTAAACCGCAATGGTGTAGCCGTGATCGGCAATATTCAGGGCCAGGTTTTGACCCATAACAGCTAGGCCAACTAGGCCAATATCAGCATTTTTCGTAGTCATTTATCTTCTCTTTTGGAGTTGTTTAATGGAAAGGGATTTTTTGTACGCAAGATTATAGAGCTTTTTGGCGTAGTAATCCGCTAAATATTAGCTATAAAGTGATTTATTTTGTTTTTGTACCAGATATTTACAACTATTTAACAACTTTAAGCAAAAGCTGTTTATAGATCAGGCAACATGCAATCACTGCTGAAGAGGAGTGGATCTAAACTTACAGCACCTTAAACCGTAAAATCAGTAATCGCTACTACGGCCGCTAGAATAGCCCTGCGGGACGTCGCTCTGCCATTCACCGCAATCTGAACAGGAGTGATCATGCATAGTAGGGCTCAATACTAGATTAGAGCTACCGCAAAACTTGCAATGAACAGGATGATGCGGATGCGTCGCTTTATGATGATGCGTATGATGTTCTGTAGCGACTTTGGCGCCGCCTAACCCGTATTTGTTATCCATGGCTGACTCCATATAAATACCAGTTTAGGACTATTTAAGTTACGCTCTTTTTACGTAGTGAGCAAGTGCTGATTACTTCTTAACTTTTTCTTGTGCTTTGCAATTGGTATACGCTATTTTTTCGCCGTCATTCAGTGTAGTTTCAGCGCCTTTGATCACCAGTGTGATAGCGCCGCTACTATAGCGATTGTCACCGCCTGACTTTGGCAGATTCACTTCATGGTCCGGATAAATAAGCCAGGCATCATTGCCATTGTTAAGCATGCGTACATGAAAGCGGCCTTTGCCTTCGCAAATATATTCGGTTGCATTGGCCGGATCTCGCGACTGCTCGGCAGAATCAGTGCTAAACGGATTCAAGCTAATTGAACTGCATGACGATAACAAGACTAACAGACCTGATAAAAGTAAGCGTTGATGCGATTTAATAGTCATGTTGAAAGCCTATAATTTTAAAAGATATGATTAATAGTTATTGTTGCATTTTGCCACGTATATTGAAAATCTGGCAATAATCAACATAGCAGCCTTTTAATAGAGCTTATTGATGTCCGGCTCTAGTTAAACGATCCAGTACTGCCATCCATTTTGCAGCAGCAGGTGGCAACTCAACCAGCAAACGGTCTACTTTCAGCGCATCCAGAACATGCAACGCGCTATATAACTGCTCGGCTACTTTTTCAGGTTGGTCAGGCAAAGTAATCACTTGACAGTCAGGTTCTTCACCTGTGCCAATCAATAATGCCGCACAGCTTTTATTTGTATTTTGCAAAACTTTGCAGGCTGCAAGTAAATCCTGCCGGCCTTGATAGAGGGAAAGCGGCGTTCGCGGCGAATAATGCAACGCATGCTGTCCAGGCACCTTAGGAGTTGCCTGTGTCTCTTTTTGCACAGTTGCAACGATTTTCGCCCGCTGCGGCACGCCTGCCACTTTTACAATTTCAGCTTCGCTGATCATACCGGGGCGCAGCAGTTGCCATTGCCCATCCGGTGTCACACTCACTATTGTAGATTCAATACCCACATTACATGCGCCGCCATCCAGCACTGGAATAGCATCACCCAAGCCAGCTTCTACATGCACCGCAGTAGTCGGGCTAAGCTGCGTAAATAAATTGGCAGATGGCGCAGCCACACTCAACCCACTTTGTTTCAGCAGGGCAAGTGCCAGTGGGTGATTAGGCACACGCAATGCAACTGTAGGTTCATCGCCACGTAGCACGCGCGAAACATGCGGTTTTGCCGGCAATACTAAAGTCAATGCGCCCGGCCAGAATGCTCTGGCTAATTTAACGGCAAGCTTAGGAAAATCTGTGACCCAATCAGTGACCAGGCTGATATCGCTGATATGCACAATCAGCGGATGATCAGCCGGACGCTGTTTGGTAGTAAATATCTTCTTCAGCGCAGCATCATTGGTCGCATCAGCAGCCAAACCATAAACAGTTTCGGTTGGTATGGCTACCACCTCACCTTTTTTAAGTTCTGCTATTGCCTGCTCTAAACTCACGCGCATGATTTATTATTTGTGGCTAAAAACGTCATTTTACTACTTTACGCCAATAAGCATGCATACTGAACATTGCCGACATGTTTCGGCTTTACAATAGCATGAGATAGAATGTACTTTTAAACGAGGAATACACATGTCGCAAATCACCGTAGAAAAAAACCCAAGCCAGCAACGTTTGGATGCACTCAATGTAACTAAATGGCCAACCTGGCAAAAAGAAATTTCTGTATTTCCATGGACCTTTCCGGAACAGGAAATTGCCTATATTTTAGAAGGCGAATGCGTAATCACCCCAACCGGTGGTGAACCTGTCACTTTCGTCAAAGGCGACCTCGTGACTTTCCCTGCCGGCATTACTGCAAGCTGGGAAGTAAAACAACCTCTGAAAAAACACTACCATCTGGATGGCTCAAAACTATGCCAGGTCTGGCGCCGCATTAAACTGGCTTTAAAACGGAAAGAGTAAATAATTTAGTGTAAACGTCATTTTGCAGGAAACTGCTATTTTCAGAAATGGATAAAAATGACGTTACCAAAAGCCTTACCCAACGATTTAATTGATAGCCTACTATCGAATTACAAAAAGCCAAAAGACCTGATTAGCGAGAACGGTCTTCTCAAACAACTCACCAAAGCACTGGTTGAACGTGCGCTAAAAACCGAGGTGTAAGAACACCTTGGCCATAATAAACATGAGCCAGTCACCAATACATCCGGCAATGCCCATAACGGCAAAAGCTGCAAGACGCTCAAAGGCGAGTTTGGCGAACTGCCTATTGAAATCCCACCGTGACCGTGAAGGCAGTTTCGAGCCACAGCTTATCTCCAAACATCAAACTCGTTGGACTGGGTTTGATGACAAGATCATCTCACTATACTCTCGCGGCATGACAGTACGTGAGATACAGGCGCACCTCACCGACATGTTCGGAACTGAAGTATCGCCCACGCTCATTTCATCCAGCACCGACGCTGTGTTGGATGATGTGAAACAGTGGCAGCTAGCAAGGAAAGGATAAGTTAGTTAGCAATTTCCAGCCACAGACATGCTCCGCAGCTTTTAATCACGGATGCAGCCGATCAGCCCGCTTTACGAAAGGTCAGATTAATGCGGATATCACCTAGCAACTTATGATGCGCTAGTTTCAGTGGCATTACACCATGAAAACGCAGGCGTGACTCACCACCCCATATCAGTACATCACCATGATACAGCGGCAATTTAAGCACCCGATCACTGCGTTTGTCACCGCCCATCTGAAATATGGCAGGGACTCCCAATGACACGGACACAATAGGCTGGGTGAAATCGCACTCATCTTTATCCTGATGCAATCCCATGCGCGCACCAACCTGGTAGCGATTGATCAAACAGGTATCCGGTTCAAAATTATCAAATCCAGCCATGCTTGATGCCTGCTTTGCCAGCTCTTTAAAACTTGCAGGCATTTGCGGCCAGGCTTTGCCTGTGAAAGAATCGAGTACGGCATAGCGATAGCCTTTTTTATCACTAACCCAGCCCAAATCCCCACAGCTTGTTGATGCAACCGACATGACAAACCCACTGGGAGTAACCAAGTGCCGAAGCGGTGCAAGTTGCGATACCTCAGCCAATGCCGACAACACTTCTTTTTCTACCGGCGCAACAAATCTGCGCAATAACACTACGCCTTTTAAAATTTCCTGCTTATCGGGGGTATCAAATAAATCCATCTAGTGATTTACCAAAGCTTGATAATGACAGTGTTAATTGATTGAATACTTAACGCTAACTTTCGTTATTCCAGGACTTCAGTACCTGACTTTTGGCGCCGAACTTGCCACAGTTTTTTGTGGCTTAGTTCGCTGGACATGCACTTCACGGGTACGGAAGGCGTTGTATCAAAATAACCAACGTTTATCGCGTAATCGGTTTGTAGCGGATACGTTTTGGTTTCGCGCCTTCCTCACCTAAACGCTTACGTTTATCAGCCTCGTATTCCTGATAGTTACCATTAAAGAATGTCCATTGTGAGTCGCCCTCTGCTGCCAGAATATGGGTAGCAATACGATCTAAGAACCAGCGATCATGCGATATCACCAGCACAGAACCCGCAAATTCCAGCAAAGCATCCTCCAGCGCACGCAGAGTTTCCACATCAAGGTCGTTTGACGGTTCATCCAGTAGCAGCACATTGCCGCCGGAAATCAGTGTTTTAGCCAGATGCAGACGACCGCGTTCACCGCCTGATAACTGACCGACGATTTTCTGCTGATCGCCGCCTTTAAAGTTAAAACGACCGATGTAGGCACGTGACGGTGTTTCATAACGGCCCACAGTCAGAATATCCGAGCCGCCTGAAATCTCGTCAAATACAGATTTATCGTTGCTGAGATCATCACGGCTTTGGTCAACATAGGCAAGTTTAACGGTCTGACCGATGTTCACGGTACCGCTATCAGGCTGCTCTTTACCGGTGATCATTTTAAACAGAGTAGATTTACCGGCACCGTTGGGGCCGATAATGCCGACAATAGCACCTGCAGGGATACTGAAACTCAGGTTATCAATCAGCAGGCGGTCTTTAAACGCTTTGCTCACTCCGTCAAATTCGATGACCTGGTCACCTAAACGCTCACCGGCTGGAATGAAAATCTCCTGCGTTTCATTACGTTTCTGATATTCAGCACTTGCCAGTTCTTCATAGCGGGCGATACGCGCCTTGCTCTTGGCCTGACGCGCTTTCGGGTTTTGGCGCACCCATTCCAATTCAGTATTCAGCGCTTTACGGCGTGAGGACTCTTGCGACTCTTCTACCGCTAAACGTGCTTGCTTTTGATCCAGCCAGCTTGAGTAGTTGCCTTTCCATGGAATGCCATGACCACGATCCAGCTCCAGAATCCATTCAGCGGCATTATCTAGGAAGTAGCGGTCATGGGTAACCGCCACCACGGTACCCGGGAATCGCACCAGAAACTGCTCAAGCCATTCCACAGACTCCGCATCCAGATGGTTGGTTGGCTCATCCAGCAACAGCATATCCGGCTTGGATAACAACAGCTTACACAAGGCCACCCGGCGCTTCTCACCGCCAGACAACGGGCCAATTTTTGCGTCCCATGCCGGCAGGCGTAACGCATCCGCTGCTACTTCCAACTGATGTTCCACATCGGAGCCACTGGCAGCGATAATATTTTCATACTTTGCCTGTTCTTCAGCCAGCTTGTCAAAATCCGCATCTGGGTCAGCATAGGCGGCATACACTTCTTCCAGCTTCTGCTTGGCTTGCATAACCTCACCCATGCCAGATTCAACCTCTTCACGCACGGTTTTATCAGGATCCAGCTGCGGCTCCTGCGGCAGATAGCCGATAGAGATGCCAGGCTGCCACTGCACTTCACCTTCAAACTCTTTATCCACACCGGCCATGATGCGCAACACGGTAGATTTACCGGAACCATTCAAGCCTAGCAAGCCGATTTTGGCGCCGGGAAAGAAAGACAGAGAAATATCTTTAATAATCTGTTTTTTAGGAGGAACAATTTTGCTCACGCGGAGCATCGACATTACATACTGGGCCATAACGAAACTTTACTTGATTACAAAGAATGAAAGCTTAACAGAAACATGACATAACAAGGTATACCCATTATTACCTGCGCTAATCGGTATAATGCATTTATAAGAAGTGCCCTTAACTTAAAGACAAATTTAAAAAAACTAACTGACCTAAAAATATACTAGAAAAATCATGGCAATCAAATCAACTATATACAAAATCGACCTGCAAATCGCAGACATGGATCGCCATTACTACGCTAATCACAGTTTGACTCTGGCCAGACACCCTTCCGAAACTGATGAACGCCTGATGGTGAGGCTGGTTGCGTTTATGCTTTATGCCACTGATACGCTCGCTTTCGGCAAAGGCTTAAGTGACGATGAAGAGCCTGATTTATGGCAGAAAGACCTGACTGGTGCCATTGAGCTATGGATAGATGTTGGTCTGCCGGACGAACGTGAAGTGCGCAAAGCCTGCGGTCGCTCGAAACAGGTTGCGGTTGTGCTATACGGTGGGCGCATTGCGGATATGTGGTGGGACAATAACAAAAAGGCGCTGCTTAAACAGAATAACCTGACCGTAATCAATCTGCAGGGTACTCAGGAAATTGCCGACATCGCATCGCGCGGCATGGCTATCAGCTGCACAATTCAGGATAAAGAGATTATGCTCGGTCATCCTAACGGCAGCGTTGAAATCAGGCCTGTTATTCTGAAATGATTCAGGTACTCATTTTGTTTAAAGACAATTAAGTTATACGCGTGAAGCCGTATAGATGTAACTGTAACAATGTGCGAGTATTATTTAGCTGCATAAAATAATGTAATAAAACGTAAATCTGGAGAGAACTATCATGAGTACGGTACCAGCCAAACTGTCGCAGAAAGAACTTGAAGATATCAACGCCTATTGGCGAGCCTGCTGCTACCTGGCTGCAGGAATGATTTACCTGCGCGGGAACCCGCTATTAAAAGAACCGTTACGTGAAGAACACATCAAAGGCCGGCTGCTCGGTCATTGGGGTTCTAGCCCGGGCATTGCATTCACTTATACCCACCTTAACCGGCTTATCAACAAATACGACCTGAATGCAATTTTCCTCGCCGGTCCCGGTCACGGTGCACCGGGCATGCTGGCACCTATCTATCTTGAGGGTACTTATAGCGAAGTCTACCCAAACAAGAGCGAAGACGAAGATGGTTTGCAGCAGTTTTTTAAAGAGTTTTCGTTCCCGGGCGGCATCGGCAGTCACTGTACACCGGAAATGCCGGGCTCTATCCACGAAGGCGGCGAGCTGGGTTACAGTGTTTCGCATGCATTTGGCGCGGCCTACGATAACCCGGATTTACTGGTAACAGTCATGGTGGGGGACGGTGAAGCAGAAACCGGGCCGCTGGCAACGTCATGGCACTCCAACAAGTTTCTGAACCCGATACGCGATGGCGCGGTGTTGCCGGTATTGCACCTCAATGGTTACAAGATAAACAACCCGACCTTGTTATCACGCATTTCTCACCAAGAGCTGGAAGACCTGTTCAAAGGCTATGGCTGGACACCGCATTTTGTTGAAGGCAGCGACCCGATGCAGATGCATGCCAAAATGGCGGAAACTATGGAGCAGTGCGTGCTGGAAATCCGTCGCCTGCAACAGGAGGCCCGTACTAGCGGCAAACCAACGCGTCCGCGCTGGCCAATGATTATCCTGCGCTCACCCAAAGGCTGGACTGGCCCAAAAGAAGTAGACGGCCACAAGGTTGAAGCGTTCTGGCGCTCGCATCAGGTGCCGCTTGGCAGCGTGATCGGTAATCCAAAACACCTGGAACAACTGGAGCAATGGCTACGCAGCTATAAACCCGAAGAGCTGTTCGACAATTCCGGCAAACTGAAGGCCGACCTGAAAGCACTTGCCCCAAAAGGCACGCGCCGCATGAGTGCGAACCCGGTTGCGAACGGTGGTTTAATCCGCAAAGAATTGCGCATGCCGGATTACCGCGATTACGCTGCCAAACTGCCAGGACCAGGCAAGATCAGTCTTGGCAATACGCATCCGCTGGGTGAGCTACTTCGTGACATCATGCAGCGCAATATGCAAAATTTCCGCGTATTCGGCCCAGATGAAAATACCTCTAACAAGCTCGATAGTGTTTACGAAGTGAGCAAAAAAACCTGGCTGGCGGATTATTTACCTGAAGATGCTGACGGCGGTGAACTGTCACCCGATGGCCGCGTTATGGAAATGCTGTCCGAACATACGCTGGAAGGATGGCTGGAAGGCTACCTGCTCACTGGCCGCCATGGCTTCTTCTCCACTTACGAAGCCTTTGTGCACGTCATTGATTCCATGTTCAACCAGCATGCCAAATGGCTTGCTATGTGCAAAGCTGTACCTTGGCGTGCACCGGTCTCATCACTCAACCTGCTGATTACCTCAACGGTATGGCGGCAGGATCACAACGGCTTCACACATCAGGACCCCGGTTTTCTGGATGTGGTGCTTAACAAGAGTCCTGACGTCACCCGTATTTACCTGCCGCCCGATGTAAACTGTTTATTATCAGTAGCTAACCATTGCCTGAAGAGCACCGACTATATCAACGTGATTGTTGCCGACAAGCAGAAACATTTGCAGTATCTGGATATGGATTCAGCTATCTCACACTGCGCCAAAGGTCTGGGTATCTGGGAGTGGGCCAGCAACGATGGCAATAATGAGCCGGATGTAGTCATGGCAAGTGCCGGTGACATTCCAACCAAAGAAGCATTGGCAGCTGTAGTGTTGCTGCGCGAGAATTTCCCTGAGCTTAAAGTGCGATTCATCAACGTGGTCGACCTTTACAAGCTTACACCTTCCCATGAGCACCCACATGGCTTATCAGACGATGACTTTGATAGCTTGTTTACCATCGACAAACCGATTATCTTCAACTTCCACGGTTATCCGTGGTTAATCCATCGCATGACCTATCGCCGTACTAATCATCATAACCTGCATGTACGTGGCTATAAGGAAAAAGGCAGCATCAATACGCCGCTTGAGCTGGCGATCCAGAATGAGATTGACCGTTACAGTCTAGTCATGAGTGTCATTGATCATATCCCAGAGCTGCATGTAGCCGGTGCGCATATAAAAGAGCGCATGCGCAACAAACAGCTCGAGTGCTGCCAGTATGCTTATGAATATGGCGTAGATCTGCCGGAAGCCGGTGACTGGACGTGGCCATATTGAGCATACTTACGATCAATTGTGGCTCCTCGAGCCTGAAAGCGAGCCTGTTTCTGACTGATGGCAGCAGGCGCAACTTTCGCTATGAGCATATCAGCGACGATAAAACACATAGCCTGCAAGATGCTTTCAGGAACCTACTCAATGATTTAGGCCCCGACAAACCAACTGTTGTGGGGCACCGCTTTGTGCATGGCGGCGAGATTACAGATGCTGCCCGCAATATCGATGACAACGAACGTACGCGACTGCAAAACCTGATTCATCTCGCGCCCCTGCACCTGCCGAGCAACCTGCTCGGGCTGGATTTATGCCGAAAACTGTTTAACGTGCCGCAGATTGCCTGTTTTGATACAGCATTCCACGCCAGCATGCCAGCGCTGGCCAAGCGCCTGCCGATTCCAGATGAATTTGGCTTACGTCGTTTTGGCTTTCATGGGTTGAATTATGCCTACATTGCTAAAACATTACCGGATATTATTGGTGAAACCGCCTATCAAAAGATAATTGTTGCGCACTTGGGCAGTGGCGCAAGCCTGTGCCTGATGGAAAATTTGAAATCAGTAGACACGACAATGGGCTACACGCCGGCAGGTGGCGTTACCATGGGCACGCGCAGTGGAGACCTAGACCCCGGCGTGATGGTGGAACTGGCAAAACGTTACAGCCCTGAACAATTAGGCGATATTGTTTTCCACAAAATGGGTTTACTGGCACTCTCAAACGATGAAAGTGCAGAAATGCAGGACTTGCTGGCGAGCCAAAGCGAACATTCCAAGTTCGCTGTTGAATACTTCTGCCAACAGGTGCGCGGCGCCATTGGCGCGTTGGCAGCCAAAGCGGGAGGGGCAGATGCACTTGTATTCACGGCTGGCATCGGTGAGCATTCGGCTGAAATCCGCCAAAAAATATGTGCAACGCTAGCATTCATAGATTTCAGCTTAAATTTAGAACAGAACCAGGTAAACGCTACTCAAATATCACAGTCAGGCAGCAAACCTATCGTGATTATTCCGGCTGATGAAGAAATCATGATCCGAGATTTATGCCTGAAAGCGATTTAGTTGATTATGATACTCAAGGTGGTCATTAACTTCTGTATTTATGCGCTGCTGACTTCAGCAGCGCGTGCAGAAGCTATCGACCCAATTGCGGTTGTTGCCGTGCATAACAAGTGGCGTGCCGAGGTCGGTGTGCAAGCACTTACTTACTCATCTAAACTGACTAAGTCAGCCCAGACCTGGGCAAACCATTTGCAACAATCACAACATTGCGAAATGCAACATAGCAATCCAAAAGGACAGTATGGTGAGAACATTTACTGGGCAAGCCCGCTGATGTGGTCTGATGGCCGCAAAGAATTACGTAAAGTTATGCCGGCTGAAGTCATCGATAGCTGGGCCAGCGAAAAAGTCGACTACGACCACTCACGCAATGAATGCAGAGTCGGGGCGGTATGCGGTCATTACACTCAGATGGTATGGCACAATACCTCAAAAGTTGGCTGTGCCATGGCTGCTTGCAGCAACTCCCATGAGCAGGTTTGGGTATGTCATTATTCTCCCGCCGGAAATATAGCAGGTGAAAAACCTTACTGAATCATTAACCAGTGCTGACCCAAAACGGTCTGCGCCAGTAAAAAATACAGGTACCGTACGTGTATTTTTTGCGCTGTGGCCGCAACCAGCCATTCAGCGCAAATTACATGCTGTTGCTAAAGAGTATCAAACAAGGTGTAATGCACGCGTAATGCGCACCGACACCCTGCATATAACTTTACAATTCATTGGAAATATAAAGCGCTCAAAGTTGCCTGAGTTAATAGCAGCCGCAGACAAAGTCTCAGCTCAGCCACCGTTCAGACTTGCATTAAACACGCTTTCGTTCTGGAAACATAATCGCATCGGCTACGCTACACTAACCGCCTGTGAGCCTGCACTGGATGCGCTAGCCGCAACACTGCAGCATAAACTTGCAAACGAAGGTTTTATAGCTGATAGCACAAAATTCAGCCCGCACGTTACGCTGTTGCGTAACGTTGAGCATATTCTGGCATCGCAGACTTTCATGCCCGTGACTTGGCAGGTAAATAGTTTCGTATTAGTAGAGTCAGTCATAACTAACCAGAAAACACAATATAAAATACTGCAAGAATGGCCATTTTATGCACCAGCCGCTTGATATAGAAGATTCTTATCTCCATTAAGCAGCAAACGCTCGCTATCAAAACCGCCCGCTTGACCCGCCTCTTGCCTCAAAGCTGGTTCGGAATTCGGCTAAGAGGGGGAATGCGCTGGCATGTGTTCAATTGTTTGCGACTAAAGAATTCGTTTTACCCCAACACAAGAGTTGGCTCAAAGTAAGCCAAACCATGTGCTGCAGCAACTGCCTGATTGGTTATTTTACCTTGATGCACATTCAGCCCATTAAGTAGATGCCTGTCCTCACGCAATGCCTGAAGTCCTTTATCTGCAAGCGCCAGCACAAATGGCAGCGTGGCATTATTAAGCGCATAAGTCGATGTGCACGGCACAGAGCCCGGCATATTGGCGACACAATAGTGGATAACACCATCAACAACAAAAGTTGGCGCATCATGCGTGGTCGGGTGCGAATTTTCGCAGCAGCCGCCCTGATCGATCGCGACGTCTACAATCACGCTGCCTGATTTCATACGCTTAACAATTTCACTGCTTATCAGCCTAGGTGCTGCCGCCCCGGTAACCAGCACAGCACATACGACAAGATCAGCCGTTGTGCAATGATGTTCTATTGCTTCTGATGTTGAGTAAACGGTATTAAGATGTGAGCCGAACTGCTTTTTTAGTTGATGCAGGGTATTAAGATTTCGATCCAGCACCGTGACAGATGCACCCATACCAAGTGCAACATCTACAGCATTGATGCCGACTACGCCTCCACCCACAACGGTAACTTTTGCCGGCTCAACCCCAGTCACGCCACCCAGCAACATGCCGGAACCGCCATGGGCTTTTTCTAAAAAATAGGCACCCGCCTGAATCGCGAGCCGACCAGCCACTTCAGACATCGGCGCCAGTAAAGGTAACCTGCCATCTTCTGCGGTCACTGTTTCATACGCAATGCAGGTTGCACCTGAATCAAGTAAATCACGCGTCTGCGCCAAGTCAGGTGCCAAGTGTAAATAGGTGAACAGAATTTGTCCGGGTTTAAGCCACTTGCGCTCATTGGGCTGTGGCTCCTTGATCTTGATAATTAACTCAGATCGCTCAAATATTTCCTGTGGAGAATTAACAACAATTGCGCCGGCAGCCTGATATTGGGTGTCATCCACACCGATTCCCTCTCCGGCACCTGATTCAATAATTACCTGATGACCATGCACCACCAGTTCACGCACATTAGCGGGAACTAAGCCAACCCTGTACTCACTCACCTTGATTTCTTTAGGGACCCCGACCAGCATATTTCCTGCTCCTTAGTCAACAAATGGCATTTTATTAAAACCACTATAAAGCTACCGGCTAAAACCAATGGGTTTGCATTACAAATTAATAATCCTGATACACATCGCCGAAACGACGTATCTTAATCAAACTCGATCTCAAAATCCTCGTTAGAAGACATCAGTGCTTAATTTGATAATAAGAGGACTTTAAAACGCTAAAAGACGACTTAAGTAACAGCATTGAAAGCACTAATCCCACGGCGATATCAGCCCAACCCAGATTGGTTATCCAAACCAGTACTGAAGCCACAATAATTGAAACATTATTCAATATGTCGTTTCTGGAACACTCCCAGACAGAACTCATATTGATGTCTTGTTCTCGATATCTTGTCAGCAAAAAAAAACATGTGAGGTTCAACATTAGAGCGATAAAAGCAACCGCACCCATCGTCTCAAAAATTGGTACTGTATTATCAATAATATGCAAAATAACATGGCTTAATACAAAGAGAGCACCAAGTAAAATC
>JBFZCQ010000141.1:0-5254 GCA_041307905.1 Methylotenera sp. | reverse complement strand
CGCTGTGACCAGCCCCTGCAAGGGCAAGTGCGGATAAATCGACTTTCAATGCGCCGCTGAACATGTAATAGCTAAAATCTGCATAATCCCCTTCCCCATTACCGCCCAGTTTCAATGAGCCGGCATGGGTGTAATACTCGGCACCCGCAATAAAACTGATGCCTTTGGCGAATTGCTTGCTCACCGTGAGTCCGCCACTTAATGCACCGTAACCCGACAAGCGGTAATCACTGGAGAAATCGGCAGGAAGCAAGTTAGGGTCGTAGGTGATCTTTGAGCTTGGTTTCCCTGTATCCGGATCAATACTTAATGTCGAGTACGCTTGCTGGGAGATGAGATAGGGCGAATAAAAATCGGCGCCATGTTGCGAATAATAGCGAAACCTCGGCGTAATCGTCCAACCTTGCCCCACTGGTTGAACCCAATCAGCCTCGAACGTGTGGGCGTCTATCCCCCAGTCATCATGAAAAAAACGGTAATCTAAATGCAAAGCTGCATCCAGGGCATCAATATGCTGAACATAGCGCATGTTCCACGTCAACTGATCACGCTCATTGGGCCGCTGCTCCAGAAAAGCCCTGACCTGACTATAATAACCACCTGGGGGCGCCAGAAATTGCAGCTCGGGATCAATAAAGGCAATCTCCATCACCTTATATGGATTAGCCAGATACCCGGTACTGCGAGTATAACCGACACCTGTCTCAACCAGTGCGCTCTTGTTCAGCACGTTAGTCAAGCCCAAATGCGTAGCCCAATCCTGCCGCCACCCATGCAGTACGTTTACGCCTGGTTCCGGGTGTGTTATTTGATCCTGGTAAGCAGTGGTATTGATGTAGCCAATAGTATCGTGATCCTGTTTGGCCTGAGTAGCACTGTTTGTGTAACTCAGCCCCAGGTTCAAACTGGTTTGCTTCTGGTTGAAATCCAACCGCCCTTCCAGACTACCCCAATTGGCGTTATAGTCGTTTTCCACGGAAAGTCCGCCACCAACATCCAGCGCCGCTTCATCCCACTCGTAACCCAGCTTGAAATCGCCCTGTTTACGGGTCTCGGGTGAGGCCGAAGAGAGCGTATGCACCAACTGCTGTTCCTCTACAAAGACCCGTTCTCCGGTTTCCAGATCCCGCTTAACGGCCAGTGGATTAAATTGAGAATCAAAGTATAAATCACCGTTAATAAAAGGTGTTGCACCTGACATAGTAGGCTGATTTACGCCGTTAAATCGGCCATTGCCGCCAAAAGCTAACGGGGCTGTAGTGATTGGTGTTGCACCTGACCAGGTATCCTGAATATAATTAAAGCCAAACTTGACTCGATCGTTCAGCTTAAAACTAGTGCTGCCTTCAAGACTATCCACCTCGATAGGATTGAAGTTGCTTTGCGCACCGAAAAGGTGGCGACCGCCCTCCTGGTAGTGTCCATACTGCAAGCCAACTTCTTCCTCTGCTGCGTAGGCGGGCGACAACACCAAACCCGGCAAGGATAATGCTGCAGCGGTCAGTGCCAGAAAGGATCTCCTAGACGGTTTTATGGATATAGACTGCTTTGAAACAGCTATAGAAACATCCACAACCACCTCCGCTACCCGAACTGCTGCCCGTAGCGGCCTCGCGGCTGCCATAATTATGGCCGCGCAAAGTACTCTCCATAGGATAAGGCTCCAATGCCATCTGCGGTTTGGCAAGCGTGCCACGCTCCCACGGTTTTACTGGTGCGCAGCCTGACACACAAACGCTTGCGACAAACAATAGCGCCAGTGACGCAAGTTCAATTATTTTCATTACTCGTTGTTACTATTTCTTTGGACCAAGTCGGCAATGCTAGTGACCTGCCTGGCTCTCTGCCAGTAATTGTTCCACCAATGCCCTCAGTTCCTTGGCTTCACCGGCACGAAACCCCAAATGTACGTGGCGAACAGTGCCGTTGCGATCAACAAGGTAGGTAGACGGCATCGCCTGCACGCCAAAATCTTTGGCACACTGCTCGTTAGTATCAACTGCTATAGCAAAGTTGGCTGGGTATTTTGCAAGAAAATTTTGCGCATCGGCAGACGCTTCATCCAGGTTGACACCGATCACTTGCAGCCCCTTGTCCTTAAAGTCTCGGCTTAATTCGCTCATGAATGGAAAGGATTTTGCGCATGGACCACACCAGGATGCCCAAAAATCAACATAAACGACTTTTCCTTTAAATTGCTGCAGATTATAAGGCTGTTTATCAGCTAAAGATGTCAATGCACAATCAGGCATCGCACTCCCTGTCTCTGCAGCCATTATTGATTTTATGGGCGCATTTGCCATCACGACATATAGTGCGGCTAATAATCGTTGATTCATTTTTAGATCTTTCTTTAAATACGGTGTGGTAAACGCGTAGCGCTTATTGACATTGCCCGACATAGGGTTGTCAGCATCGGTTAGTTATTTTGTAGGTAATCCCCGACACTTGTGGACAACCCTACATTATTAGCATCCTTGCACATCATATCGACAGTGTAAATCTCTTCATCTGCTGAGGTTTTGTCTACCAACACATAAAATGTCCCGGCGTTACCCGTAGTATTAACTGAAGGGCTATAGGCTGCGTCCCCGTCAACGGGATCAGTGGAATTAGTTGCCTTAAGACCCTTGATAGTCTGAACACTCACCAAAGGTGCCTTTACGGGATTAAGATCAATAACTTTGGTTTCCAGCTTTGCCGTTTTCTCAGGACAAACCACTGTCCAGACATCAGTTGCCCCAGCCGGAGCCCCCAGTGCTCCGGTGCGTGAGACTGCCGAGCCCCCCCCGACTGGAGGTGGCGTGATAGCTCCAGCCTTCCGTATTAGTGTTTTACTCCCAACCATTGAGAATGCAAAGGCAAAACCAGTGTACCCTACTGTAATCAACAACAATACAACTACAAATATATTTTTCAACGATATGTTTTTCATAATGTTTCCTTTTGCGCTATCAGCTAGCGTAAAGACTTAAGTTTCAACAACGTTAATACCATTTAGAATCAGGCAAAAGTCATCTTTTCGCCATTCCTTTTCAAACCTGTCACCAACAATCAATTAACCTGTTTTGTGTCGATTGACTGACAGCTTCTGCGATTAGACATAGACGCCGACAAAGCCGGCAGACCAAAAATTATTGATTCTGAAGTGTGTTAGTAATCGTGCCAGTGTGACTACCTGTTCTGCTTTCGCAATGATAGACAACGTCATAAATAGCTGCACCAGCGGCACTTTTATCCACTGTCAATATGTAACTTCCATCCCCTCCTTTAAATGTGATTCCCGGACTATAACCCGGGTGGCCACTAGTTGCATCGGTAGTATTAAAGGCCGTCCCGTCTTTGAAGACTTGAGCACTCACCTTGAGCCCTCCCACATTAGCGCTGCCTCTTATTTCCAATTTGAGATACTCGGATGCACCGCCACCGCCACCATCATCAAAACAGGTAATCTGGTACATATCCGTTGCCGCTGCTGCTGTGCCCAGAGCTTCATTTATATCGTGAGCCGATGCAACACCGACATACATGAATGAAATCAATAATGGTAGTGTTATAAGCACTTTTTTCAACAATGTATTTATCATAAAAATATCCCCTTAATGCCTGTAACCCGCGCTACAATAATGTTGACAACCAATTTTGCCCAAACTGAAATAACCCCTGCGATTACTCGGCACTCGTCGTATTCGAAAGCGATTCCAGCCTTATCTTCGCCAATTCACGCACCGTAGCATCACTATCTGTAACTGCTTGTTTTAGCAAGACAGCATTGTTTCCCATGCTCTCTACCGCCATTAACCGCACCGCAGCATCGCTATCGTACAATGCCACTTGAAGCTCTGCGATTGCCCCATTCCCCTCGCGAAGCGCCAGGCTGGAGATCGCCTGTGCTCTTACGTTAGCATAATTGTCCAATAGCGCCTCCTCCAACACCTTGCGAATGGACGAATCACCGGCTTTTCCCACAGCCAGCAGGCCACTGATGGCATTCGCTCGATCTACAGGGTCTTTTGACCTTGCCCTTTCTATTAATGCATTGGTTTGATCCAAGGCAGTGTGTTCAGTATCCGTCTGTGCGTCAGTTGCCTTCTGCATAACTGGTTGCTGGGGCTCTTCATTCGAGAGCGATTCCAGCTTCATCGTCGCCAATTCACGAACCGTAGCATCGCTATCAGTGAGCGCTTCTTGCAGCAAGGCGGCATTGTTTCCTATGCGGCCTACTGCCATTAGCCGCACAGATGCATCGCTATCGTGCAACGCCACTTGCAGTTCTGCGGTTGCATTATCTCCCTCGCGATGTGTAAGACTGGAAATCGCCTGCGCTCTTACATTAGCATCCTTGTCTATTAGTGCCTCCTCCAGCACCTTGCGAACGGCAGCATCACCGGCCTTTCCCTCATTCATCAGGCTGCTGATAGCATCCGCCCGATCTTTAGGGTTTTTTGACTTTGCCCTTTCCATTAGCACTTTGGTTTGATCTGCCACGGTGCGTTCAGTATCCGTCTGTGCGCCAGTTGTCTTCTGCATAACAGGTTGCTGCGTGACCATCGTGTTATAAACACTCGAATTCGCTGCTTGCGGCGGCGGTTCAGATTTGGTTCTCAGCACCCAAACCTCTTTAGGTTGAATCTGTGAGACACCCCGTGATAATCCACGCGGGTATCGAAAAACGAGGTCGGCTTTACGATCAAGCAGACATTCCATAACTTGTTTTAACGTTGTTCCTACACAAGTCGCAGTTATCAATCCCTCGGGTAAAACCGAATAGTGTATCAGTAAGCCGGTATCACCGGCTATTTTGTCAAGCACCTGTTTTAAGGGCGCTTGCCGAACTTCGAGTCGCAACTCGCTTCCGGTATTTTCAGCTCTGATTACCCTGATGCTTTGCTCATCTGCCCTTACGAGTCCGGACCCCAACAAGAACAGGCACACTGCCCAACACTGTCCTGTTATCATGACACAACCTTTCAAAAGCAAATCCTATGAAAAATACCATAAATGGCGAGCAACCACAAAAATCAATTAATTTCTAACTAAAAATCCCTGCACCGTTTCGCAAGAAAGGGTGCAGGGATAATCAGCTATCGATAACTTGAGGCAGTTACGACAGCAAGGAGCAGAAATGATTCTTTTTTTTACACAGCTTATTCGTAAAATTTACTGCCGGGCGCGCCATTAGGGAACTTACCAGTGGGTATAGGCAGATATTTGTCAATATCCTGATCAGCTGGCTCGATAGCAAGGTCGTAAC
>JBFZCQ010000140.1:0-2592 GCA_041307905.1 Methylotenera sp. | reverse complement strand
CGGGTTGAAAGTCATCAGTGACTATGCGTCAGCTGACTGAAATCAAGGCTTTCAGCAAGCCCCTCATCACCAATCTGGCTAAGCTGGGTATTTCTAATTTACATGCATTGCTGCTGCATTTACCGCTACGTTATATAGACGAAACTCACATCACTGCCATCCGAGATTTGCGGGCTGGAGAGGCCGCGCAAGTTGAAGGCGAGATTGTGCACGCGGAGGTAACTTACAAACCGCGTAAGGCACTGATTGCGAAAGTGGAAGATGCGAGTGGGCAGCTGACTTTGCGCTTTCTAAATTTTTATCCTAGCCAGATAGCAGCACTTAATGTAGGTACCAGGCTGCGTGTTTATGGTGAAGTACGCAGCGGATTCTTCGGTTACGAGATGGTGCATCCAAGCACTAAAGTAATCGGCGTGAAAACCGAGGTCGCAGAAACTTTGACACCGGTTTATCCGACAGTTTCTGGGCTGACTCAGCCAAGTTTACGTAAAGCCATAGGCATTGCGCTTGCACAAAATTGCATGGCTGAAACATTGCCAGCCAATATATATCAGCCTATGCACCTGCCGAGTTTTGCGGATAGTTTGCGTGCATTGCATCATCCGCCGCCTGACTCTGATTTGCAGGCTTTGGAGCATAAAGAAAGTCTTTACTGGCGGCGGCTGGCATTTGATGAATTGCTCGCGCAGCAGCTTTCCATGCGCAAGCATTATGCACGTCGGCGCAGCGTGAGCGCGCCACAGTTCTCGCGCTCCAGGCATTTAGTGTCGGCATTATTAAAATCGTTACCGTTTGCATTAACACAGGCACAGCAGAAAGTCGCTGTCGAAATTGAGCTGGATTTAACGCAGCCACATCCGATGCAAAGGCTGCTGCAGGGCGATGTCGGTAGCGGTAAAACCATCGTCGCTTGCATGGCAGCACTGCAGGCCATTGAAAACAAGTGGCAGGTGGCGCTCATGGCACCTACCGAGATACTGACCGAGCAACATTATCGAAAAATGCTTACTTGGCTTACCCCATTAAATATCCAGATCACGTGGCTAACCGGTAGCCAAAGTAAAAAAGAGCGTGAAGCCGCGTTGGTGAGTATTGCCGATGGCAGTGCGCAGTTCGTGGTTGGTACACATGCCCTGTTTCAGGAGGCAGTCAAGTTCAAGAGTCTGGGTTTGGCTATCATTGACGAACAGCATCGTTTCGGTGTGCATCAGCGTTTAGCATTGCGGCAAAAGGGGCAACCCGAGCCACACCAGCTTATGATGAGCGCAACGCCGATACCGCGCACGCTATCCATGAGCTATTACGCAGATCTGGATGTGTCTGTGATCGACGAGCTGCCCCCTGGGCGCACGCCCATCGTCACTAAATTAATTTCCGATAGTCGGCGCGATGAAATATTGCAGCGCGTGCGTGAGGCGTGTTTACAGGGCAATCAGGCGTATTGGGTGTGTCCTTTGATTGAAGAATCGGAGGCATTGCAGCTGGCAACCGCTAACGATACCTTTGCCTTGATGCAAAGTGCATTTCCGGAGCTGAAAGTGGGTTTGGTGCACGGGCGCATGAAGCCTGCTGAAAAGCAGGCTGTCATGGCTGGGTTCAGCGCCGGTGAGTTGCAGTTACTGGTGGCAACAACTGTAATCGAAGTGGGTGTGGATGTGCCGAATGCTAGTTTGATGGTCATCGAGCATGCGGAACGTATGGGCCTGTCGCAGTTGCATCAGCTGCGCGGCCGTGTAGGCCGTGGTGCAGCAAAAAGTACCTGTATTCTGCTGTATCAGAACAAGCTTTCAGAAACCGCGCGCGCAAGGCTTAAAGTGATTTATGAAAGTAATGATGGTTTTGCGATTGCGCAGGCTGATTTGCATATACGAGGGCCCGGAGAATTGCTGGGCGTGCGTCAGAGCGGCGTGCCTATGCTGAGAATTGCAGATCTGGAACGTGATGTAGATCTGCTGCAGGCAGCTAAGGGTGTTGCTGACTATTTATTGCTACATTACCCGGATGAGGTGGGTCAACATCTTGACCGATGGATGAGCAGTGCGGGTGATTTGGTGAAGGTTTAGTCATAGATCACGATACTGGATTGATGCCACGTTATCAAAAAGACTGTATGTATATAAAGCCGCATGTTTAATATGAGGCTTAATGTAGCTATGCGATAATTCTCAATGTGAAAATCAATAAAAACTTCTTTTCTACCCGGCATCGCTGGCTCAAGCTGCCATTATCAAGCTGCCAATATCATGGCTGGCTGATAGAAAAGGGCTCATTAACAGCCAGGCTTCAGCAAAAATACGCTGATTTTTATGTTGAGCCAGTAAGCGTGCGCTATCAAAAGCCTGCATTTGAAGAAGCTGCTTTGCTGCATATGGCTGTTAATGACAGTGCGCAGGTTCGGGAAGTGCTCTTGTATGGAAACGGCAAGCCGGTGGTGTTTGCGCATAGTGTTTTGCCACGTAAAAGCCTGCATGGTGAGTGGCGAAGTTTGGGACGGCTAGGTAGCAAACCATTAGGTGCAGTATTATTTGCAAGCCCAGAAGTAAAGCGAACGCCATTAAGTTATAAAAAACTGACAGTGAATCATGCCTTGTA
>JBFZCQ010000139.1:0-9721 GCA_041307905.1 Methylotenera sp. | reverse complement strand
CAAATATAACAATAAGTTATCTAAAAACAGTAATTAAATCTGGCTGTAAGTAATCAACCATCTTGGCTGATTGCAACCATAAATGCACTGTTAACCTAAAAACAGTTTGTATGCCGGATTTTCTGTTTCATCCCAATACGGATAACCCAATTTACTTAAGAAGTCAGAAAACTCAGATAGTTCATTAGGCGGCACCTGCATGCCTACCAGCACGCGTCCAAAGTCAGCACCATGGTTGCGATAGTGGAACAGGCTGATGTTCCAGTCATGGCCCATTGTGTCGAGGAACTTCATCAGAGCCCCTGGGGTTTCCGGGAACTCAAATCTGAATACTTTTTCATTCTCGGCCTGTGGCGCATGGCCGCCTACCAAGTGGCGCAAATGAAGCTTGGCTACTTCATTATCGCTGAGATCAAGTGTTGGCAAACCTTGCTGCTGCAAAGCGCTCACTAGTTTAGCTGATTCGGATGGATCTGAAACAGCAACACCAACGAAAATATGTGCATTCTTCGGGTCAGAATAGCGGTAGTTAAACTCGGTGATGTTGCGGCCACCCAATAAGCGACAGAATGCTTTAAACGCACCTGGCTTTTCAGGAATGGTGACGGCCAGCACAGCCTCGCGTTTTTCGCCGACTTCGGCGCGTTCTGCGATGAAACGCAAGCGGTCAAAATTCATGTTGGCACCTGATGCGATGCCAATCAATGTTTTATCCTGCAAATTTTCACGCGCGGCATAAGCTTTAAGGCCAGCTACAGCCAAAGCACCCGCAGGTTCCAAGATGCTGCGCGTATCTTCGAATACATCTTTAATGGCGGCGCAGATTGCGTCGTTATCGACGATGATCATTTCGTCTACATATTGCTGGCACAATGCAAAAGTGTGTTCTCCCACTTGTTTAACTGCAGCACCATCGGCAAATAGGCCAACCTGATCGAGTGTGACACGTTGCCCCTTTTTAAGAGATTCAGTCATGGCTTCAGCATCTTTTGCCTCAACGCCAATCACTTTGATTTCAGGCCGCACGGCTTTAACATAGGCCGCTATACCTGCCAGCAGGCCACCACCGCCAACACAGCAGAAAATGGCATCAATCGGTTCCGGGTGCGCGTTCAGAATTTCCATTGCAATCGTACCCTGACCGGCAATCACATCCGGGTCATCATACGGATGCACAAAGGTCAGACCTTCTTTCTTCTCCAGTTCCAGTGAGTGCGCATAAGCATCGGAGTAACTGTCACCGAACAGCACTACTTCAGCACCGCGACTTTTAACTGCATCAATTTTTATTTGCGGGGTGGTGGTCGGCATCACGATGACTGCGCGGCATTTGAGTTTTTGAGCGCTCAACGCCACACCTTGCGCATGATTACCGGCTGAGGCCGCTATAACACCTTTTGCCAGCGCCTCTGGCGACAGGCTAGCCATCTTGTTATAAGCACCGCGAATTTTGAAAGAAAATACCGGCTGCATATCCTCGCGCTTTAACAGCACATTGTTTTTAATGCGTTTAGACAAGTTGATTTGCAGGTCTAAAGGCGTTACTTTTGCAACGTCATAAACGTGTGAATGTTGTATTTTCTCTAGGTAATTTTGTGCAGTATTGGTAGGCATGCGTTATTTCTAAATTTGGCCGGGTTTCTAAAATGGACTAGTGCAGTGTATAGTACTAGATTGGATATAATTATATCACTCGTATTATAAAAGATTTTTTGCAAGGACTTGACTCAAAATGGCATATACACAAGACGAATTAAAACAACAGGTCGCTAAAGCAGCGGTTGAATATGTAAAAGGCGGCATTATTGGTGTGGGCACTGGCTCGACTGCTAACTTCTTTATCGAAGAGCTCGCAAAAGTAAAACATAAAATTGATGGCGCGGTAGCAAGTTCAGAAGCGACAGCAGCACGTTTACGCGGTCACGGCATTGAAGTGTTCGACCTTAACAGCGTTGATAGCCTGGATATTTATGTTGATGGTGCTGATGAAATTACCGAGCATTTACATATGCTTAAAGGCGGTGGCGGTGCATTAACACGTGAAAAAATCGTGGCTGCGGTGGCAAAACAATTTATTTGTATCTGTGACGCCAGCAAATACGTGCCTGTAATGGGTAAGTTCCCGTTACCGGTTGAAGTGTTGCCAATGGCAAAAAGCCATGTAGCACGTGAGTTGGTTAAATTAGGCGGACAGCCGCAATTGCGCAATTTCACTACCGATAACGGCAATGTGATTCTGGATGTGCATGGTCTGGTAATTACCGACCCGGTGGCGATGGAAGCAAAAATTAATCAAATCGTAGGCGTAGTAACCAATGGTTTATTCGCAGCACGCCCAGCCAATGTATTACTGTTAGCAACACCAGAAGGTGTTAAAACCTATAAAAAATAAATGCTTAATTACATTTTGTAATAATTTTGTCATATTAAATGCCTAAGATAACATTCTGTTTAACAGTGGAAAATTAAAATGCAATCTGAACATACCTTTAAGCAATATGATGCTGAATTAGAGTCGTTGCGTGGAAAAGTGCTGGAAATGGGCGGCCTGGTTGAGCAGCAAATCGTTCAGGCACTTGAAGCACTGGTAAAACTCGACCCCAATCTGGCAAAAGAAGTCATGAATAACGACCATCGCGTCAATGCGCTGGAAGTTCAGATTGACGAAGACTGCAGCCATATCATTGCACGCCGTCAGCCTACCGCGGGAGACTTGCGTATGATCATGATGATAGTAAAAACCATCACGGACTTAGAGCGTATTGGCGACGAAGCTACAAAGATTGCACGTACCGCGCAGAAGATCTTTGATGAAGATCGTTTGTATAAACCGCGCTTTAACGAAATTAAGGCAATGGTTACATTGGTTCGTGAAATGCTGAGTACCGCTTTGGATGGTTTTGCGCGATTGGATGATAGCAAGACTGTTGCAGTTGCAAGGCAGGACGAGCAGGTGGATGAACAGTTCCGCGCAGCAATGCGTCAACTGATCACATTTATGCTGGAAGATCCTCGCACGATTTCAATGTCGCTTGAAGTATTGTTTGTTGCGAAAGCGATTGAACGTATCGGAGATCATGCAAAGAATATCGCAGAATATGTGGTATACATGGTGAAAGGTAAAGACGTGCGCCATACTTCAATGCAAGAGTTGGAGCGCGAGATTTTACAATCTTAATGGCTTGATCAAGTAAATAAAAAAAGCGCCAGAACTAAACTGGCGCTTTTTTTATAATGTAATAGCTTACTTAGCCTTTTGGCGGAACATAACCGCTTGCAGTATCTGCACCGTCACCAAAAAAGTATTTTTCTGTTTGTTCCGACAGATACTTACGTGCTGAAGGATCAGCCAAGCTCAGACGGTTTTCATTGACCAGCATGGTCTGCTGTTTTAACCATGCTGCCCACGCTTCTTTGGAAACGTTTGCATATATACGCTTGCCGAGCTCGCCTGGATAAGGCGGGAAGTCCATGCCTTCTGCTTCTTTGCCTAATTTAATACAATTTACCATGCGCGCCATAATGAACCTTGTTAAATTCGTGATTGAATAACTAAAACATAATGATAGCGCATGTTAAAATTTGCGCATAAATAATTATGAATTAATTTTTTATTGTTTACGCGCCGAAAGCTCCAAATGCAAACTCCTGAAAATGATCAGCATGTTGCTGAGAATACAACACTACAATCTAAACATCTGACAGAGATCAGCCCATTTAAAGGTAAAACTGGGATCCGTCGACTGATGAATGCTTTTGAATATTCACTGCATGGTTTTGGAGCAGCTTTTAAACATGAAGACGCTTTCCGCCAGGAGGTCTTTCTGGCGGTGGTGTTGATTCCTCTAGCGTTTTACCTAGGTGAGAATCGAGTAGAACAGGCGCTGATGATAGCTAGCGTGCTATTGGTGTTGATTGTTGAATTGCTCAACTCTGCGATTGAAGCGGCAGTTGACCATACTTCTATCGAACGTCACCCGTTGGCAAAACAGGCAAAAGATATTGGCAGTGCAGCGGTATTTATTGCATTGTTGATAGTGGCTGTAGTTTGGGGGGTTGTATTACTTGGTTGAAAAATAGGGGCATCATCATGATGCCCCTATAATCTACTTAGGTGTTGAATTGCACTTAGACTAAAAATCGGCCCGTGCACCAATCATGAGTGCGCGTCCACCTGCGGGTGAAATGTCTTTTAAGAAAGAAGCGTGCTCACGTATTTCATCATTAAGTAAGTTGTTGGCTTTTGCGAACAATTCCACATTCACTTTGGTTGGCAACTTATACGCTAACATAGCAGAGACGTTGGTATAGCCATCGGTTGCCAATTCATTGTCCGCTGTGTTGCTTTGGTTAAATGCACGCAGTACATCCATGCGCGCACTAAACCCATTGAGCGTATATCGCAAACCACCACCTAGGCGCAGTGGTGAAATGCGCGGCAAATACTCATTGGTGCGTTTTTCTTTGGCATGTACATAATCGCCTCGAACTAATAAATTGAGTCGATCAGTCAGTGCAAATGTGCCTTCAGCCTCTAAACCTATAAAGGTTGCGGGAACTGCTCTAAATTGTGCTTCTGGTAAAAACTCTCCTGGTTCAACTTCAATATCATTGCCAGTATTAAACAACCCAATAAAATTGCTAAAGCGCGTGTAGTAAGCACCGATACTAAAACTATGTTGGTTTTGCTTCCAACGCAATTGCGCGTCAATGCCATTCGAGCGCTCTACATTAAAGTTCGAATTACCGACTTCGTACTGACCCGTCGCCACATGGGCACCATCAGCATACAGCTCAAAATAACTGGGTGCTCGTTCGTTGTGGGATAGATTGCTGGTGACAGACCATTGTTCGTTAATGCTGTACAAACCACCCAAGGCAAAACTATTCGGGTTGAAGCTGTTGTTTTGTGCATTAGAGAAGTTGCCACTGGCCTTAGAGTCTACCGTGGTGTGTCCAATCCTTCCCCCAAATGTAATCTTATGCTTAGCTACTTCGTCACCTAGTGGAAGTTCTTCGTAGATATAAACCGCTTTATTTTGCGTGTTGACATTAGGCACAAAAGCCTCGTCGCCCAAGGCTTCAAAATTGGTATTGCTAAATTGCACACCAATCACACCATTGAGCGAACCAATAGGCGCATGTCCAGCCTCAAAACTGCCTTCCACTCCTCTATTTTTAAACGTAGTACCGACATCGCTACCTTCAAGCTCGCTGTGCTCGTAGTCGGTATATGCCATGCGGAATTTAACGCGGTGAATAATGCTGCCTAAATCAGTGAACTCACTGGCGACATCCCAACGGTCACTTTTCATATCGATTCGCACGTCTTCTTCTGCCACAACACCATAATTGTTGTTGAGTGTAGAGACAGAGGCGCCAATGTAGCCATTATCGAAAGTAAGTGATGCACCTAATGCGCCACCATCACCTTCGGATGCGCTATTGACTAACTTGCCACGATTTTCACGCAAAGTGCCATCAGCTCTGTTTTTTCGGCTAGACACAGCAAAACCGGGGATATCTAAATCACTGGTTTTGCGCGTATAAGCATCGGCGTGGATGGCAATTTTCCCATTGCCGACATCAATCACGGCGGCACCATTGCGTGTGCTATCTGGTCCACCAAAACGCGCTTCTGCACGGCCAGTAACGCCATCCAATTTTTCTTTGGGAATGCGATGGTCAATCGCATTGACTACGCCACCCACTGCGCTACCGCCATACAGTAAGGCAGCAGGTCCGCGTACCACATCAATTTGTTCGATGATGAGCGGGTCTATGCCTACAGCATGGTCAAAGCTGAGGCTAGCAGCATCTAAAATACCCACGCCATTTTGCATGATGCGAACCCGTTCACCATCGAGACCACGTATGATTGGGCGTGAAGCATTAGGGCCAAATTGTGTCGATGTTACACCGGGAATGCCATTGAGCGTTTCCCCCAGTGTGCCTTCACGACGCAAGCTGAGTTCTCGACCACGTAATACCGAGACGGGCACTACAAGCTCATCAGAGCTAACGCCTAATGGATTTCCTGTCACCGGTACGGTGGGTAGGTCAATTGAAGTAGTATTTTCTGCTGCAATAGTTTGGTGAGCGAATAAAGCTGCGATAACAACTAATAAAGGTTTAAACGCAAATGCGACGCGCATGTGCGGGTTGTGGCTGTAATCCATGTGAGTGACCTCAAAAAATAAAAGCAAAGCACCAACAATATTGTTGGTGAAAATAAATATTAGATGCTGATTATTTGAGGTGGTGCGCGCGCAGAGTAAGCGCTGGTGAATGCCGATTCAAAGCTTAGGAAGTGGTTGGAAACGGTAGTCAGGTCAGCGCTGATAACCGGTATTTCAAACGATGATAACTCTAGGCCGCTGGCAACTTTTGCGTAGCTTATACACTTAGCGCATTGCTCTGCAACACCTTGTTTCGATTGAGACTTGGGGTCTTGCTGGCTGTGCTGGCTTGTGTCAGTCAGGTGGCTGATTTCATGCGTAGCAACGCCCATTTGCGTAAACGCAAATAAGAAAATTAACGCAAAATGAATCATATACAGTTGCAGCATGGCGCGAATTTTAACATATTTTATATAATTTAAAACCTTAATAAAAACAGGTATTTAACGATGCTGTAATAACTGTTTGCTCGTAGATATTTATATGTTTTATTAGGCTTGAAAAAAGCCCTGGATTCTGAATCCAGGGCTTTTTAGAGTCACGTATTTATTATTACTGCATTTTCAGAAGTTACGAATTTATTCTGCAGAAATAAAAGTTTGATAATTAAGCAAAGTTAGTTGATGCAAAATCCCAGTTAGCTAGTGAAGCCAAAAATACTTCAACAAATTTAGCACGTGCATTGCGGTAATCGATGTAGTAAGCATGCTCCCATACGTCGATAGTCAAAAGCGCTTTGTCACCGGTAGTTAATGGTGTGCCCGCTGGACCCATGTTAACGATATCTACTGAACCATCTGCTTTTTTTACTAGCCATGTCCAGCCTGAACCGAAGTTGCCAACTGCTGACGCCTGGAATGCTTTTTTGAATTCATCAAATGAACCCCATTTTGCATTAATGGCATCAGCTAACGCTCCTGTAGGCGCGCCGCCGCCGTTTGGTTTCATGCAGTTCCAAAAAAAAGTGTGGTTCCAAACCTGAGCTGAGTTGTTATAAATACCAGCAGCAGATTTTTTAACGATTTCTTCCAGGCTTGCGTTTTCAAACTCAGTACCTTTGATCAGGTTATTGAGGTTTGTTACGTAAGTCTGGTGATGTTTGCCGTAGTGATATTCGAAGGTTTCTTCAGAAATATGCGGCACTAATGCGTTTTTTGCATAAGGTAATGCAGGTAGTTGATGTTCCATAATAGTCCTCTTTAAATTTGTTGGAATAAGGTTAAAGCTAATAGGTGATTATAGCAGTGTATTTTAGTCAAGTATTATTACAAATCAAGCTATTCTTGTCAGGATATATTGTTTTAAGAAAATATTGCTTATATCGTCATCCTGTGAGTAAAAAATAAATGGAATCAGACAAGATTTCTTAACAGTGGTAGAAGCAGCGCTTGCCGGTGCGAGGGTTTACTTCTTCTTTGCACGTGGATGAGCACTGTCGTAAATTTTTGATAAATGCTGAAAATCCAGATGCGTGTAAACCTGCGTGGTGCTGATGTTGGCATGGCCTAGCATCTCCTGCACAGCGCGCAAATCCTGACTCGACTGCAATACATGTGTAGCAAAGCTGTGGCGCAGCAAGTGTGGGTGCATGTCGGTATTGATGCCTTGTTTGATTGCCCATGATTTAACCCTGTATTGCACAGCACGTGGTGTAATTCTGTGGCCATGTTGCGTTATAAACACAGCGTTTAAATCTTTGTCGATAAGTTTGATGTTGGTGCGTTGCTGTAACCATCGCTGTAGCGCGCTGGCAGCATGACTGCCGAAAGGGACGATGCGCGTCTTTTTGCCTTTGCCCGTTACGGTAACGGTGCCTTCAGAAAAATCCAGCATGCTGATATCGAGATTGACAAGTTCAGCCAGACGCAGGCCGGATGAATAAAAAAGTTCTAGAATTGCTCGGTCGCGAATTTCCAATATTTCGTCGCCTTCAATATCTACAAATTTAACTGCCTGATCTACAGATAGTGCCTGCGGTAAAGGTTTGGCTGCTTTGGGTGCGCGCAGCCCAATCACCGGATTTTGCGTAAAGCCTTCATGCTGAATTAAATAGTCGTAGAAACCACGCCAGGCGGATAGCAAACGCGATATGCTTGCACTGCTCAAGCCACGACTGTGCAGGGTGCCGATTAAACGCCTGACTTGTTGGATATTAACCGTTTTTAAATCAGCATTTTCTAGCAGAGATTCAAGTAGATGAATATCCCGCGTATAATTTTTACATGTGAGCACACTAAGACCCCGCTCAAACGTAAGGTGCTGAATGTAGTCGTCAAGGTATAGCAATGCTCGCCTCGCGTGCTAAATGAAGCCTAGAGATTCAATGTAAATAAATGATTAAGCAGTGCAGCTGCTATCAGTTCGCCGATACGATCAAGATAAAGTGTTCCCATGTCGGCCTTGAAACGCTGCGGGTCTTCAGCACCTAGCATCAAAACGCCAAATGCATGTTGATCAGCTGCATTTTTATAAAGCGGAATAAATGCAAATGACTTCAGATTACTGTCAAGTAAATCCTCTGCTACATGCGGTTTGCTGCCACAATGTGGCTGTTGTAGTGAGATGACCCAATCATTAAATTCATCACTGACATGGCTAAAAACGCCATCATTGGCGATTGCGTTGTTGCTGGGTTTAACCCAAATGCGAATCAGCGACTCTGTTACATTAAAGTCGGTGCGTAGCGTTTCACCGATTAGCAGCTTTAATGAACTGAAGCTTTGTTGCTCCAGTAGCTTCAGGCAGAATTGATGCACTTTAAGGCTGGTGGCTTCGTTTCCTTCAGCATTGACTATCATCTGATCCATTAATGATTCCAGCACACGAATTTTATCGCGTTGCGCTAGCTGCTGACGCTCGCTGAGCGAAATGACGCCGCTACCATGCGGACTTGGTAAGGTAATTTCAGTCAATAAGCTTGCATATTGCTCAAAAAATTTTGGATGACTGCGTAGGTAGCTTTTTACCTGCTCTGCAGATATTTCTTCTGGAATCGCTGGGTTATTTTCGTGGTTTGTTGTCATTTTCGAAATGCCTTAATTTTAGGGTGCATGCTCTATTTTAACGGTTTAATTAAATGACCTGATTTAAGGTTTTAATTTTACCGTGCCAAATCAACTTGACCGGTAAATACTGTAACTGCTGGGCCTGTCATCATTACCGGAGTGTCTTCACCCTGCCATGCAATTTGCAACTCGCCGCCGCGCGCGCTGACGCGCACTGGGGATTGCAGCAATTCACGCTGAATGCCGGCCACAACTGCCGCGCAAGCGCCCGTGCCACAGGCCAGCGTTTCACCGCTGCCGCGCTCAAAAACTCTTAGTTTAATATGGTGCGCATCAATTATTTGCATGAAGCCGGCGTTCACGCGTTCAGGAAAGCGCACATGCACTTCAATCTGGCTGCCAAGCCCAAGAACAGGGGCGCTTTCGACATCCTCCACCACTTGAACAGCATGCGGATTCCCCATAGATACTGCAGAAATTTCGATTTGATGATTGTTAACATCAAGCATGTAAGTAGTAGCGGCAGCATCGGCAATG
>JBFZCQ010000138.1:0-2586 GCA_041307905.1 Methylotenera sp. | reverse complement strand
CATTGAGAGAGCCGAAGCGTCCTCTGGTAGCAAAAGTAGTATAGCTAAAAACAAAAACAAAAACAAAAACAATGACAACTTCGTTGTCCGCGCTTACATCCTCGCCCTAAACGGCGAGGTTTTACACGCTAACAGATAAACGGAATCAGTTCTATTTATGCGCAGCAAACATTAAAGTAGAAATAAAAAAAGCGAGTCCTAAGACTCGCTTTTTTTATTTGGCGGAGTGGACGGGACTCGAACCCGCGACCCCCGGCGTGACAGGCCGGTATTCTAACCAACTGAACTACCACTCCATAAAATCTGCGTTTCTACATCAATAGATATTTTTCACAAAATAAAGAGTGCTTAAACTACTAGCACTCTAAATTTAATAAAATAGAAACGGCTTAGTCACTTAACATTATCGTCGGTTTTTTGGTGGGTGCTAACGGGGTCGAACCGCTGACATTCGCCTTGTAAGGGCGACGCTCTACCAACTGAGCTAAGCACCCTGCCTAACCAACGAAAACGCTAGTTTACAGCATCTTTGAGTGCTTTACCAGCCCTAAATTTAGGAGAATTAGCCGCTTTAATCTTAATTGTTTCACCAGTGCGAGGATTGCGACCATTACGAGCCTCACGTTTACCTACGTAAAATGTACCAAAGCCAATTAAAGTTACCAGATCACCCTTTTTTAACGCTTTTGTAACTGCAGCAGTTGTTGCATCTAATGCACGACCTGCAGCAGCTTTTGAAATACCTGCAGCACTTGCAACTTGATCAATTAATTCTGATTTATTCACGTGTAATCCCCTTTTTAAGGTTTATTAAAGAAAAACAACGGTAATTTCCATGGGGAATACCCCCCCGTATTGCCTTTATATCAAGCCTATAAAGGCCGTGTCAAGCCTTTATAGACCGATATCAGCACTTATTTTATTAATGTTTTATAGCGTCTGTTGATGTGGGCAGAGTTTCCTGAGAATTATCAGCGAGTTGAACCTCTTTTACAGGATTTTCATTAACATCTGCAGCTTCCGGAAAAGGAACCGGCACTGAGGCCAGAGCTAATGCCAATACATCATCAATCCATTTTACCGGGTGAATATCCAGATGGTTTTTAATGTTTTCTGGCACATCAGTCAGATCCTTAACATTTTGCTGAGGAATCAATACGGTTTTTATACCGCCACGGTGCGCTGCAAGCAATTTCTCTTTCAAACCGCCAATAGGTAACACTTCGCCTCTTAAGGTAATTTCTCCTGTCATTGCAACATCTGCGCGCACAGGAATACCAGTCAAAATTGAAACCAGAGCAGTAGTAATGGCTATACCTGCACTCGGACCATCTTTAGGCGTAGCACCTTCAGGGAAGTGAATATGGATATCGTTCTCTTCATAGAAATTATTAGCGATGCCTAAACGCTGCGCACGACTTCTGACTACACTCATCGCTGCCTGTGTGGATTCTTTCATGACATCACCAAGTTTGCCGGTAGTCGTGGTTTTGCCTTTGCCTGGCAGTAATACCGCTTCAATCGTCAACAGTTCACCACCCACTGAGGTCCAGGCTAGACCGGTAACCTGACCAACCTGATTTTCTTTTGCGGCAACACCGAAGTCATAACGCTGCACGCCAAGATACTTATCAAGGCTCTTAGGTGTCACGTTAATTTTCTTAGGCGCTGTCGCAGCTTTCTTCGCTTTGGCAGTGAGTAGTTCTTTTACGACTTTTCGGCAGACTTTTGCAACTTCCTGCTCCAGCCTGCGCACACCAGCCTCACGTGTGTAATAACGGACGATATCGCGCACCGCGGCTTCTGACACATGCAGTTCATCATCCTTTAAGCCATGTGACTTAAGCTGCTTAGGCAACAGATAGCGCATCGCAATGTTTACTTTTTCATCTTCTGTATAACCAGACAGATTGATAATTTCCATACGATCCAGTAATGGCGCAGGAATATTCATCGAGTTAGCGGTTGCCACAAACATCACATCAGACAAGTCATACTCAACTTCAACATAATGGTCGACAAAAGTATGGTTCTGTTCCGGGTCTAACACCTCCAGCAATGCAGATGAAGGGTCACCTCTAAAGTCCTGACCAAGCTTATCCACCTCATCCAGCAAGAACAGCGGATTTTTAACGCCAACTTTAGACATGCTCTGCAAGATCTTGCCAGGCATTGAACCAATGTAAGTACGTCTATGGCCGCGAATTTCAGATTCATCACGTACACCACCCAGCGCCATGCGCACAAATTTACGGTTTACAGCTTTGGCAATGCTTTGACCGAGTGAAGTTTTACCTACACCAGGAGGCCCAACCAGACACAAGATTGGTGCTTTGATTTTATCCACGCGTTGCTGAACAGCAAGATACTCGACGATGCGTTCTTTAACTTTCTCCAGACCGTAATGGTCATCATCCAGAACAGCCTCGGCCTTCGCCAGATTCTTGCTGATTCTGGTTTTTTTATTCCACGGCAAGCTAATCAGGGTATCAATGTAATTACGAACCACTGAAGCCTCCGCTGACATCGGTGACATCAGTTTCAATTTCTTCAGCTCACTCGTGACTTTAGCCTGCGCATCTTTAG
>JBFZCQ010000137.1:0-5466 GCA_041307905.1 Methylotenera sp. | reverse complement strand
ACACGCTCAAAACCGCCAACCACCAGACGTTTCAAATACAACTCGGGCGCAATACGCATAAACATCTGCATATCCAGTGCGTTGTGATGCGTGATGAAAGGTTTAGCCGAAGCGCCGCCCGGAATCGGGTGCAACATCGGTGTCTCCACTTCCAGAAACTGGTTGTCAATCATAAAGCTGCGGATTGCAGACATTACTTTACTGCGCGCGACAAAAGTTGCGCGTGTTTCTTCAGACACTATCAAATCTACATAGCGCTGACGGTATTTAACTTCCTGGTCTTGCAGACCATGGAATTTTTCCGGCAGCGGACGCAGTGACTTGGTCAACAGACGTAACAAAGACACTTTCACTGACAGCTCACCGGTTTTGGTTTTAAACAACACGCCCTCTGCAGCAACAATATCGCCTAAATCCCAATGCTTGAATGCGTCGTAAATAGCTTCGCTGTCAGCTGAAACCAAGTTATCTTTAGAGATAAACAGCTGAATGCGGCCGGTGCTGTCTTGCACTGTCGCAAAGCTGGCTTTACCCATCACGCGTTTAAGCATCATACGGCCAGCGATGCTGACGCGTACGGCTTTTGGATCAAGCACTTCGTTATCAAAGCCGCCGAACTCGGCATGCAATTCTGCTGCTTTATGCTCTGGCTTGAAATCGTTAGGGAATGCAGCACCGCCATTGGCTTTTGACGCTTCACGAATTGCCTTTAACTTTTCGCGGCGCTCGGCAATAACGTGATTCTCGTCCTGATGAACAACTTCTGTATTCTGCTGATTATTTTCTGTATTGCTCACACTCATACTCCCTGCTTCAAACTTTCTGTAATAAATGGGTCAAGGTCGCCATCCAGCACACCTTGTGTATTCCCTATCTCCACGCCGGTACGTAAATCCTTGATGCGTGACTGGTCAAGCACATAAGACCTGATCTGGTGTCCCCAGCCAATATCTGTTTTTGCATCTTCCAACGCCTGCTTCTCCTGATTACGCTTATTCAGTTCCAGATTATACAAAGCACCTCTCAACATGCTCATCGCCTCATCTTTATTACGATGCTGTGAGCGGTCATTTTGGCACTGCACTACCACTCCGGTCGGAATATGCGTAATACGCACTGCTGAATCGGTCTTGTTAATATGCTGTCCACCTGCACCGCTGGCACGATAAGTATCAATACGCAAGTCGGCAGGGTTAATCTCGATCTGAATTGAATCATCCACTTCCGGAAAAATCTGCACACTGGCAAAACTGGTATGGCGTTTGGCATTGGAATCAAACGGTGATTTGCGTACCAGTCGATGCACGCCATTTTCTGTGCGCAAAGTACCATACGCATAATCACCGGTTACCTTGATGGAAGCGCCTTTAATACCGGCCACATCACCCTCGGACTCTTCCAGCACCTCAACTTTAAAACCTTTGCGCTCACAGTAACGTAAGTACATACGCAGCAGCATATTCGCCCAGTCTTGCGCCTCGGTGCCGCCGCTACCGGATTGGAATTCAATAAAGCAATTATTGGGATCCATCGGCTGTGAAAACATGCGCCGGAATTCCATTTCTGAAATCTGCTTTTCCAGCGCCTGAGAATCCGCTGCGACACTTAATAAAGTGTCATCATCATTTTCTTCACGTGCCATTTCAAAAAGCTCTTGCGCATCTTTAAGGCCACTTTCAACCCCTGTAAGAGTGTTAACAACCAGCTCGAGTTCACGCTTTTCTTTGCCCAGCTTCTGGCTTTTGGCGTTGTCATCCCAAATTTTCGGGTCTTCTAATAATCCATTAACTTCTTCCAGACGCTGACTTTTGTTTTCAAAGTCAAAGATACCCCCGAAGGGCATTGTTGCGCTCGCTCAAATCGCTTAAGCGATTGGCGATGATATTGAGTTGTTCCGCTTCCATGACGACATAACTTAATGACTAAAACTCAGCATTATACAACAAGTACTTAACTGGGTTGCTGGGCACTAATCTTTCCACATCATAGATTAACCACTTCACCATCTTCTTTAACAAAAGTACCGATTTCAGGATTTTCCAGAATGGATAACACTAGTTCTGACGGACGACATAATTTAACACCTTTAGCTGTTACGACTATCGGACGGTTAATCAAAACAGGATGCTGCATCATTGCGTCGATCAAAGCGGCTTCAGATAAGCTGAAATCATTTAATCCCAATTCCAGATAAGGGGTTCCCTTTTTACGCAGGATATCTCTTGCAGTAACACCCATCGATGCAATCAACTCCAACAAACGCTCGCGACTAGGTGGGGTTTTGAGATATTCAATGACCTCTGGTTCCGTTCCGCTTGCACGTATCATTGCCAGTGCGTTGCGTGAAGTACCACAGGCTGGATTATGGTAAATCGTTACATTTCTCATATTTATCCTTTCTTAGCGCCAGTAAATAGCAAACTAGTAACTAGCAAAATAGTGCTCTGATTTTAACCTTAAAAAACATACTACTTTAAAATAAGTGTTATATATAAGGAATAAATACTCGCAGATTTAGCTTTGGGCGGTTAAACTTATGAAAATTTTATTTTGTAATAAAAATGTAATAATTAGGGAGATTTTCAATCATGGCAAATGCTACACTTGGTCGTTTAATGGCAGCGATTTCACCACGCAACGACAATTATTTTGTATTATTTAACAGTCTGGCAGACTGTGTCGTTCGAGGCTCAAAAGTATTAGCCATGATGTCAGCAGTAAAAGATTCTACAAAGTTTGATGAGCACTTTGCCGAACTAAGAAAAATCGAATCGGAAGCTGACGAATACACCAGAGAAATCCTGCTCTCTCTGCACAAAACCTTCATCACCCCATTTGATCGCCGCGAAATCCGCGAACTGGCGATGGCATTAGACAACATCATCGACTACATGGAAGATATTCCACAGAGTGCTAAAATCTACGGTGAATCTGCATTTACGCCAGAAATGGTCGCGCTAAGCCAAATTCTTTTACGCGCCTCAGAAAAAGTACGTGATGCTGTAAGCATGCTATCTGACATGAAAAATTCTGAGAAAATTTTACGCTCCTGTACCGAGATCAGCGCTATTGAAGGTGAAGCGGATCACGTCATGCGCGCTGGCATGCATCGTCTATTTGCCGAAGAGTCTGATGCACGCACCTTAATTCGTTCAAAAGAACTTTATGACATATTTGAAGAAGCTGTTGATAGCTGTGAAGACGTTGCTGATGTCATCCACGGCGTTGTATTAGAGCGCATTTAAGGGGCAATTATGGATCAGGCTATTGTAATAATGGCATTGCTTGTCTTCGTCGCGCTCATATTTGACTTTATGAACGGCTTTCACGATGCAGCCAACTCCATTGCGCTCATGGTATCAACACGCTTGCTCACGCCGCAAGCCGCTGTAGCATGGGCAGCTTTTTTCAACTTTATCGCGTTTTTATTCTTTGGCTTGCACGTCGCAGACACTGTGGGCAAAGGCATCATCGACCCTAACATCGTCACTAATGCTGTGATATTCGGCGCACTGAGCGGTGCAATTGCCTGGAACGTCATCACTTGGTGGTTTGGTATTCCGTCATCGTCATCCCATGCACTTATTGGTGGTTTACTAGGTGCAGGGGTTGCTCATGCAGGGACACAAGGCATCATCATCGGTAGCAAGTTAATTACTACCGGTGTTGCTATTGTGCTCTCCCCTTTGTTTGGCATGCTGCTTGCGATGATTTTGTCCGTTACTCTGCTGTGGCTATTTCAGAAATCATCGCCCTATAAAACAGAAAACAGATTTAACAAGATGCAGTTTATTTCGTCTTCCCTCTTCAGTTTAGGCCATGGTGCAAATGATGCGCAAAAAACAATGGGGATTATCACTGTGCTGCTGTTTGCGAACGGCTATCTGGAAGGTGATTTCCATGTACCGTTCTGGGTGGTGATTTCATGCCAACTGGCAATGGGCTTAGGTACACTTATGGGCGGCTGGCGCATTGTGCGCACCATGGGCATGGGCATTACCAAAGTTCGCCCAACCGGTGCTTTCTGCGCGCAAACTTCTGGCTCTATCGCACTATTCCTAGCAACCTCGCTTGGCATTCCCGTATCAACCACCCACACAATCACGGGTGCAATTGTGGGCGTCGGCGTATCACGCCGCGCTTCTGCAGTGCGCTGGGGTCTGGCTTCCAGAATTGTATGGGCATGGGTACTGACAATTCCGTGCGCTGGTCTTATAGCCGCAATTTCATACCATATTGGGCGCACTTTCCTACTTTAAACATAATCTTTTAAAGTCAGATTATCAAGGGGCTCTGTATGAGCCCCTTTATTTTTTCTAAATCAAAATTTGTCATCAATTTGTCATATTCAATTCATAAAATGGCATTCAGTTTTGTAACGTACTGAATTTCAACAAGGAGCATGGAATGCGATCTACTCTATTAAAAGCGTTAACAATTGCAGGTGTTTTAAGCACTACATTATCAGTAGCTAACACAGCATTTGCTGCAGAAAAAATCATCAAAATTGACGGTTCAAGCACCGTTTATCCAATTACTGAAGCTGTAGCCGAAGAATTTCAAAAAGCACAAAAAACTAAAGTTACCGTTGGTGAATCAGGTACTGGCGGTGGCTTTAAAAAATTCTGCCGTGGTGAAACTGATATCTCGAACGCATCACGTCCTATTGCACAAAAAGAAATGGACGCATGTAAAGAAGCGGGTATTCAATATATTGAGCTGCCGATTGCTTTTGACGCTTTAACCGTAGTTGTAAACTCAAAAAATGACTGGGTAAAAAGCCTGACAGTAGATGAATTAAAAAAAATATGGGAACCAGGTTCAAAAGTTAAAAACTGGAAACAGGTAAACAGTGCTTACCCAGACAAAGCCATGGGTTTATATGGCCCGGGTACTGCATCAGGCACATTTGACTACTTTACTGAAGCAGTAAACGGAAAATCAAAGGCCAGCCGCACTGACTACACACCATCAGAAGATGACAACGTTTTAGTGCAAGGTGTTACAGGCAATGCAGGTGGCTTAGCATACTTTGGCCTAGCCTACTACGAAGAAAACAAGGACAAATTAAGAGCGGTGCCTGTTGCTGCCAAAGCTGGTGGCGCGGCAGTATTGCCTTCAGTTGAAACTGTAATGGATGGTACTTACCAGCCGCTGTCACGCCCGATCTTTATTTACGTCAATGCAACAGCAGCAGCGTTCAAGCCTGAAGTAAAAGCATTCGTAAACTATTATCTGGAACATGCTCCGGCTTTAGTAAAAGAAATTAAATACGTACCATTAACTACAGAAGATTATGCTGCGGTTAAAGATCACTTCAAAGCACTGAAAGCCGGCACAGGTTTTGGCGGTAAAAACGAAGTTGGTATTAAAGTTAAAGACTTAATCAATAGAGTAAAATAAACGTAATATGAGCCAAAGGAGTAGCAATTGCTGCTCCTGTTTCTTGTTAAACGGCTTTATGTT
>JBFZCQ010000136.1:0-5835 GCA_041307905.1 Methylotenera sp. | reverse complement strand
TTACCAGCACTTTTTGCAGGTCTGGTTTTTTTCGATTCAACGGCTGGTGTTTCTGTTGCTGCCTCTTGTTTTACTGAAGCTTCATTAGTTGCTTCAATAGTTGATTTTGTCTCTGCAGGATTTTCTGTAGATAAATTTTCTACCGGAGTTGATGTCGTGCTTTCTGCCTTAGCAGCTGTCAGAATTGTTGTTTCAACAGCTACACTAGGTTGATTAGCATTAATTTCATCATTTGGTACAAAAGGACGGTTGCTTTCGCGCGGTGCGTTTTCATCGCGTTCACGACGGCTACGGCGATTATTGCGATTGCGACGGCCGCTGCGCTCTGAACGTTGTTCAGCAGTCTCATTAGCATTTGCTGCAGCTTCCGGCGCTACGCCTGCTGGGGGGGGACGATGTGCTTCCGGACGTTGTTGCTGTGGTTTAGGCTGGCGCGGCTCCTGTACTTTTTTCTCAGCAGGGCGTTGCTCCTGAATCTTTGCTTCCTGATTGCGGACAGGGCGCTCTTGAACTGCACTCTTATCGGTTCGCTCACCACGGTTTCGCTCGTTGCGGTTACGGTTGCGGTTACGGTTGCGGTTGTTATCACGACGTGGTTCACCGGATTTTTTGTCTACTTTATCTTCTTCAGACTTGCTTGCTGAAGTAAAGAAATTTTTAATACGTGTAAACAGTGAAACTTTAGGTTCTACTGGCTCTTCTTTTTCTGCAACAATTGGTGCTGGTGCAGATGGTGTAATACCCTTAACTGCGGCTAAAGGTTTTGATGCTTTAGCTTCTTCCGCTGCATGGGTCACATAGGTGATCTCAGTCGGCAGTTCCACCATGTTGTAGCTGGCGCGGTTGTTTTCCTGTGTTACGTCGTCATGTTTAATGCGCACAATATTGTAGTTAGGTGTTTCAAGGTGAATATTTGGAATCAACACCACTTCTACACCCATACGTTGCTCAATCTTGTGTATGTCTGCACGTTTTTCATTGAGCAGGAATGTCGCTACTTCAACTGGTAATTGTACCTGGATGATCGCGCTGTTTTCTTTCATTGCATCTTCTTGCGTAATACGCAGGATATGCAATGCAGTAGATTCGATGCCGCGGATATGGCCAGTGCCATGGCAACGAGGGCACGGAATGTGGTTGGTTTCACCCAAGCTAGGACGTAAGCGTTGGCGAGATAATTCTAGCAGGCCAAAACGTGAGATCTTGCCGGTTTGTACACGTGCGCGGTCTAAATGCAGTGCGTCACGCAAAGCATTTTCAACTTCGCGCTGATTGCGCTGGCTTTCCATGTCAATAAAGTCGATCACAACTAAACCGCCCAAGTCACGCAGACGCAACTGGCGTGCGACTTCTTCAGCTGCTTCCATGTTGGTATTTAATGCGGTTTGTTCAATATCGCTACCGCGGGTTGCGCGGCCTGAGTTTACGTCAACAGAAACCAATGCTTCTGTGTGGTCAATCACAATCGCGCCGCCTGATGGTAGGCGAACTTCACGTGCAAAAGCAGATTCAATCTGGTGTTCGATCTGGAAACGGGTGAAAAGCGGGATTTCGTCCTGATAAAGTTTTACACGCGCTACATTACCTGGCATCACGTGGTTCATGAACTGCACAGCCTGTTCATGAATGTCTGGCGTATCGATTAAAATTTCGCCGATATCTGAGCTGAAGTAATCGCGAATGGCACGAATTACCAGACTTCCTTCCTGGTAGATCAAATAAGCGCCTGGCTGCACGGCTGAAGCGCCATCAATCGCAGTCCATAATTGTGTCAGGTAGTTAAGGTCCCACTGCAGTTCTTCAACGCTGCGACCAATACCTGCAGTACGCGCAATGATGCTCATACCTTTTGGTATTTCCAGTTTTGCTAAAACGTCACGCAGTTCGTCACGGTCTTCGCCCTCAATGCGACGTGATACACCGCCTCCACGTGGGTTGTTTGGCATCAGCACTAAATAACGACCCGCCAGAGAGATAAAGGTGGTGAGCGCAGCGCCTTTATTGCCGCGTTCATCTTTATCAACCTGAACGATGATTTCCTGACCTTCTTTTAAAGCATCTTGAATGCGTGCACGGCTATCAGCGCCTTCTTTGTAGTAGCTGCGCGCTACTTCTTTAAATGGTAAAAAGCCGTGGCGGTCTTGTCCGTAATCGACAAAAGCGGCTTCTAATGATGGTTCGATACGGGTGATAACACCTTTGTAGATATTGCTTTTACGCTGTTCCTTACCGGCGTGTTCAATATCAAGATCGATTAGTTTTTGACCATCTACAATAGCAACGCGTAATTCTTCCGACTGCGTTGCATTAAATAACATGCGTTTCATTGTTTGCTCCTGCGCTTCGTTGCGCGAGCAGACTTAATTATTAAGCTTCGAATGATAAGGTGAAAGTGCCTAACAGCGGCGGAACTACTGTAGAAGCGACATGTTTTTGTGGTGACATGTGCATATTGAGTTTCAACGATTATGAATGTAACAATTGCGCAATTTAACGAGGCATTGCAGAGTAACTGCAAGCTGTATGTATTTAGATGTATCAATTCAGTCAGATGGACTGAATCTGTATGAGTGATCTAAATTTTATTGTTTCAACAGAGTAACTCATGTTGAAACAGGTAATATTTTGTTCGTTAAAGCAAACTAATTGCTAAATTTGTGCTTAAATGCGGCTTGGTTTAGCCTGCTGTAGCTTAAATTCGTTAAAATTCTATCTTTAGTAAATTCCAATTTGTTAAATCGGTTAACCGCTCATGAGCTGGATAACTAGATATGCCAAATTTGACTATCACTTTAAGTCGCGCTTTATCTTTATTTATCTGCGGCGGCTTGAGCGCTAATTTTACTTACCGCTACTTTATAATATGGCGAGCGGCGTTAACCAAGTAATTTGTTTTCACTATTTTATAAACACATCACTGACAATAAAATGTCCTGATGTGATGTATTTACTGTTATTAAGTGTATTCTTATCAAGAATTTAACATAATCTTTAATTGTTAAATCACAAGAATCATTGCAGTATAAGCTACATCAATCATTTAAGCAAAGCATGAACAATTTAATTACAGAAAATCAAAGTACTAACAATTCCAAAGTCGGTGAATTGGCGGCGGCATTTCTGACAGTGGATGAGGCAAGTGAAGGTCAGCGCGTCGATAACTTTCTGATTAAGACATTAAAGGGAGTGCCGAAAAGCCACGTTTATCGTATTTTGCGCAGTGGTGAAGTGCGTGTGAACAAAAAACGTATTGATGCAGACTTTCGTTTAAGTATCGGCGATGTGGTGCGGGTACCACCAATCCGGGCAACCATCACAGAAAAACCGGAAGGTGCAGTCCCTGCCATTTCAAAATTTGAGAACGCGATTATTTACGAAGATGATGCGATGCTGGTTATTGATAAAGCAGCCGGCTTTGCGGTGCACGGCGGCAGTGGTGTCAGCCGTGGTGTGATTGAGCAGTTACGTATTGAGCGGCCAAAAGCCAAGTTTCTTGAACTGGTGCACAGGCTGGATCGCGAAACTTCAGGCGTGCTGATGCTGGCAAAGAAAAGAACTGCGCTGGTTGCGTTACATGAAGCGATTCGAAATAATCAGACAGATAAGCGGTATTTAATGCTGGTGCAAGGTGAATGGCTGGAACAAAAAAAACGCGTAGTATTTGATTTGCAGAAGTATGTGTTGCCAAACGGTGAGCGCAGGGTGAATGTGGTCACGGATGCCAGTAAGGATAAATTTGGTGAGCGCCAGACTTCAGAAACGATGTTCCGCTTGATAAAGAACTACAACAAACCCACTATAGGTAAATACAGTCTTCTGGAAGCGCAATTGGTTACAGGGCGTACACATCAGCTACGTGTGCAATTGTCGCATTTGGGTTTTCCGATTGTTGGTGATGATAAATATGGTGACTTTGCATTAAATAAATCTTTGGTAAAACATGGTTTGAAACGTATGTTTCTGCATTCATCTGTCACCAAAATACGGCATCCGCTTACGCAGGAAAAACTAGAGCTGGTAGCACCGATGCCGGCAGAGTTGGGTAAATTCCTGAAAAATTTAGAGAAAGCATAATAGCAGTATGGCAAAGCAGTATGATTTGATCGTGTGGGATTGGGATGGTACTTTGGCAGATTCAACCGGTATGATCACAAGAGCAATTGTTAAGGCGGCGGAGCAGGCAAGGCTACCATCGTTAACGGCAGAAGCTGCTAGCAGCATTATCGGTTTAGGACTCCGCGAGTCTATTGATACCTTGTATCCTGGCATTTCTGATGAGCAAGCCAGAGTGCTGGCAACACAATATAATGTGAATTACTTTGCTGGTGAGAGTGAGATTCCATTGTTTGATGGCGCTGCAGATACGATTAAAACCCTGAATCGCCGTGGTTTTAAGTTGGCAGTGGCTACCGGAAAAAGTCGTCGCGGGTTAAATTTGGCATTAGAACATACACAATTACGTAATTATTTTCATGCAACCAGAACCGTGGATGAGTGTTTTTCAAAACCGCATCCGCAGATGCTGGATGAGTTGATGGATGATTTGGTGGTTTTGCAGGAGCGTACCTTGATGATCGGTGACACCAGTTATGATCTGCAAATGGCTAAAAATGCTGGAGTGAACGCGGTCGGCGTGAGTTATGGTGCACAGCCGGCAGATGCTTGGCAGGATTTGAATCCTGTTCAGCAATTTGATAACTTTACTGCATTGAGTGAATGGTTGTTAGCGTATGCATAATTTATCTAGCATGAATGTTGATGCTAATACAGTGGTTTTAAATAGCATAGATCTCGAAGATGGTGGTAAGGGCTTACGTTTCCCGCTACCGGCTTTAGGACAAAATGTGACAGGTTTTGTAGTCAGGTTTAAGGGCGTGCCTTATGCTTATGTGAATCAATGTGCGCATGTTTCAGTAGAGTTGGATTGGAACGAAGGCGATTTCTTTACGGCGCAGCAGGATTATTTAATCTGCTCTACACACGGTGCGCATTACCGTCCGGATAACGGGTTTTGTGTCATGGGGCCATGTAAAGGAAAAAGCTTAAAGCCATTACAAGTAATTGAACAAAATGGTCAAATTATTATCAATATAACATCTGTTGCTTAAGCGGTTATTTTTAAATAGTTATATTTAGGCGTTATCTCAGGAAATTAGAAACATGTCAGAACTGAATCAACAAGCAGAAGCTGTAAATGTAGCAGCGCAAAAACCTAAAGCCACAGATGATGCTAATTGGCAGCGTAATGTGATTGAAAAGCTGGCCTTTTCTGCATTAGCCGAACAAAAAACAGCACGTCGCTGGGGTACGCTTTTTAAAGGGCTAACTTTTGCATATTTATTAGTATTGATGCTAATGGCCTTAGGTGTTTTTAATGACGGCAAAAAAACTTTTGATACACATACAGCGCTTATCGATATTTCCGGCGTCATAGAAGCTGGTGGGGAGGTGAATGCTGATGCTGTGATGAATAGTCTGCATGATGCTTATGACAGTAAAGGCACTAAAGGGATTATTTTGCGTATTAACAGCCCGGGTGGTAGTCCGGTACAGTCTGGCATTATTAATGATGAAATCAAACGCCAGAAAAAGCTGCACCCGAATATTCCGGTATATGCAGTCGTTGAAGATATTTGTGCCTCTGGCGGTTATTATATTGCAGCAGCTGCCGATAAAATATATGTAGATAAAGCCAGCATCGTCGGTTCTATTGGGGTATTGATGGATGGATATGGTTTTACCGAAACCATGAAAAAGGTTGGCGTTGAGCGTCGTCTGATGACTGCCGGCGAAAACAAAGCAATGCTTGACCCATTCTCACCGGTTAATCCTAAA